>NZ_JBMOLD010000010.1:0-235092 GCF_049325435.1 Melioribacter sp.
ATTTTTTATGTTTTTTTATTTTTTCCTACAGGCTGCCACTCTGCCTCCGTCAGTCGACGGATGAGTTACGCCCGCTTATTTTTTATGTTTTTTATTTTTTTCTACAGGCTGCCACTCCGTCAGTCGACGGATAAAACAATTTTTCAATGAACTCAAATAATCTAATTTTTTAACCTATTATCAATTGCAAAATTATCAACAGTCAAATTCAGATTCAATATTTTTTTATAACTTTATATCATGAAAAATTTCAACAAGATAACGGAATTGATACTTATAACCGCCTCTCTTTTAACCATAGTCATATTATGGGATACTAAAATTATCTATCCAGTAAAACTTATGTTCATATTGTTTCATGAAGCTAGTCATGCGCTGGCGACCTTTCTCACAGGCGGGAAGATTGTCGGCATTGAATTGAACAATAATCTATCGGGAGGTTGCGTTGCAGAAGGCGGAAGCAATCTATTGATTGCGCTGAGCGGCTACCCCGGCAGCTTTTTGATTGCCGCCTTATTGTTTTTTTCGGCTTACAATAAAAAATTAAAACTTATCTCTGCGTTCGGAATACCGGCGGCTTTGGTTTTTATTGCGGCTAATTTCATTGAAGATACGGTAATGTCGATAATTATATTAATAATTGCTGCGGCTTTTTTTGTTATAGCGCGTTTTACTCCGGAAGCGTTAAATCGATTGTTTTTCAGAATTATCGGACTTACCGGATTGATTTTCGTGGCACTCGATCTTTTTGCTGATTCAACAGGGGAAAATTTAATCCGTTCCGACGTAGCTCTGTTGTCGCGTCAAAGCGGCATTCCCGAATTCGCCTGGATAGCTTTATGGCTTTTGATTTTTCTGGTTTTGTTTTGGTATATGGGCAAAAAAATTATTTTCAACAAAAACTGATTTATTTATCGCGAACCGCCCCGAGAAATAACAGACCAACCACAAAAAATATACCTATACTTAAAATGGCATATTTCTGATTCCCGGTCAGATAACTTGTAATCCCGAATACCAGAGGACCAAGTATAGCCGAACTTTTTCCGAAAAACGAGTAGAATCCGAAAAATTCAGTCTTCTTGTCGTAAGGAGTAAGTTTCGACATCAAACTACGACTTATCGATTGTGTTGCGCCCATAACCATACCTGCCAAAAGTCCAACCAAATAAAAATAACGGCTCAATAACAAATGCCCGTCTGATTCCGGACTCAAATTAAAGATCGACGCCGTTAATTCGATTAACGGCGAATCTACCGAACTCGTGAAATACGCCAGAAGAATCGTTGCAATCCAGATAGAAAGCGATATTACAAGAGACTTTTTTTGCCCGATCGAATCGGATATTATTCCGAAAATTACCGAGCCGATAATTGCCGTAGTTTGAACAATCATAAAAAAGACGATCAATTCTTTCATCGAAAACGACAACGTAGTACTGGCATAATTTCCCGAAAAATAGATAACCGTATTGACTCCTTCGATAAAAAAGAAGTATGAAACCAGAAAAAGAACAAGGTTTCGATAATTCTTCAGATTCTTCAATGTAGCCGTAACTCTGCCGAAACCGATTGCAAAATACGACTCATCGGCAGTCCTGCTCTTTCTCGAATCTTTCAGAAAGAGAAACAAAGGCATGGCAAAAATCAAAAAGACTAGAGCCGACAACGGAAAAGTTTCTTTTATCATTTCGCGTTCTATAAAAGGATAAACTACCAACAGAGTAGTAAACGAACCCAAATATCCCATTGCAAATCCGTATCCGCTTACTCTGCCATAGCTGCTTTCTTTAGTAATTTCCGGCAAAAAGGCGTCATAAAAAACCAATCCCGCTTCGAACCCGATATTTGCAAGAATGAAAAGGAGAAGTCCGGAAACCAAATCCCCGCTGCCGACGAAATAGAGCATGAAAGTGGACAAAATGCATAAAGCGGTAAAAAACAACAGGAATCTTTTTTTGCCCGCTGAATAATCGGCTATGGCGCCCAGCACAGGCGAGATTAGAGCGGTTATCAACATGGAAATACTTGTGCCGATGCTCCAATAGAAGTCTCCTACCGGCTCGCCGTTGGCAACTGTGTGTTTGAAATAGACCGCGTAAAGGAATGTGACTACAACTATCGAATATGACGTGTTTGCGAAGTCGAACAGAGTCCAGACAAAAATTCTGAATTTTTCATTATTTCTAAGATTCTTGATCGTCAATAGATTCATTTTTTTTAGACGATTTTGTAAGCGACTGGTCAATCAAGCCTCTGCCGCTTTTGTTCAACTTGCCGGACTCTTTCAAGTCGGATAGAATGGCGTCGAGGATTCCGTTAATAAATTTATTGCTGTTGGAAGTGGAAAAGTCCTTGGCGATTTCGATAATTTCATTAATTGTAACTTTCGGCGGGATGTCCGGGAAATAGAGCAACTCACAAATACCGATACGCAAAAGAATTCTGTCGATCAATGCAATTCTGTCCATTTCCCAATTAGCCACTTTTTCTTTAATTTTTTCGTCGAGTTCTTTTCTGTTAATGATCGTTTTTTCGATTAATTCTCTGGCAAAATCGATATCGGTTTGGACGGATAAATCCGACAGGAGCCCGTTTATAAGCGCTTCGAGACCTTCGCCGTTAAGTTCATAAGCATAAAGAACCTGAAGCGCTCTTTCGCGTAGAATTCTTCTTACTGATTTCTTATTCATTATATAAAAGACCGGATTTTTTAACACACAAATCTAAGATACTTGTCGGTAAAATGAAAATCGTTCGACAATTATTCTCAAATCGCAAATAGCCAAAAGAGAATAAGCGCAATGCCCTCCCTGAGCCGGTAATAAAACGCTCGGGAAAAAATCATTTTATAACCGGAAGGTATCAGGTCGGCTTTAATGCCGAAGAAGCCGCACGTTTGATTAATTCTTGGCAGATGAAATTTATCGGAAATAATTGCGAGATTTTCGGAATTACTGTTTGCATTCTTAATGTAATATAAATATTTAATCTGCTCCCGGGTAGCGCCCGATTTATCTTCTTTAATAATCGACCGTGTATCGACTCCGAGATTCAATAAAAAATGATAACCCGCATCGGCTTCGCTCAATTCGCCGGGCGCTTTTCCTCCGGTTAAAATAATTTTTTTAACGATACCGCTTCTGTATAAATCGAGAGTTTTTCTCAAACGCGCTTCGAAAATGGGACTGGGCGATTTTTTGTTCCATACCGCGGCGCCCGGAACCAACGCATAGTCGTATGTCTTCCCTTTGATTTCTTCCGGCGAAGCAGGATAGAACCAAACATAAAACAGACTGATTACAAAAAAGAGAGTCAGGAGAAGTAAAGTTCTGAAGAATGAGACCAAATAAACGGTTCTCTCTTTTGAAAGAGCCCTACTCCAGAGATAAATCATCATATAAAGTTGAAAGAAATACGAAATAAGAAACAACAGACCGACATGAATTTTTTTGATCTGGAAAGTGAAAAAATATTCTTCGGAAGTATACGAATCGAGCAGATTCAGCAAACCTGTATATTTGTCTATGAATATTAAAATCAATGGCGTTACCGATAGAATAAGCAGCAAATACAAAAGTATTCCTGAAAGATTTTTCGATTTCCTTTTGGCGGCAATTAAACCCGCAATTGTCAAAAACGTTACGATTATATTGAGCAGGTTCCCGAAAAAGTACGGGTTGTAGCCGACAGGATTTAATCCGTTATTCAGATATTTTAGCGTCGAAATAAATACAAAAAGCGCAATGACTGCGGCAATTAAGAAAGGCAAAGAAATTTGTTTTTTAGCCGGTTTCAATTCAATTTATCGGGTTTGACCAAAACATTTAAAATATCGTCCGTATATTTAATTACTTCCGCATTAACTTTAAATATTTCTCTGATATTTTTTTCGTTAAGCGCTTCGCTTTTTTTGCCGGATATTACGATTCTTCCGTTGACCATAAATGCAATATCGTCCGAATAAATGCCCGCCAGATTGAGATCGTGGGTAACCGTAAGAATAGTAATGCGCTTTTGTCTCCTGAGTTCGTTTAATATTCCGTAAATGCTAACCTGATGTTCAATATCGAGGTGCGCATTCGGTTCGTCGAGTAGTATAATCGAGGCGTCTTGCGCAACGGCTCTCGCAATCATTACCCGCTGCAATTCGCCGCCGGACAATTCATTGATCCCTTTATGTTTAATATGATCGATTTCAAATGTTTCGAGCGCGTGTTTAACGATCCGCCGGTCGTCTTCGTCTTCAAAACCCATAAAATTCATATAGGGCGTTCTTCCCATCATGACGGTTTCATATACGGAATACGGAAAGGCGGAGGTGATTTTTTGAGGAACATAAGCGACTGTTTTGGCCAGGTCTTTTCTTTTATAATTTTTAATGTCGACGCCGTTTATAAAGATACTTCCCCGGTCGGGTTTAATAAAACGAAGTATTAATTTCAGGAGGGTCGATTTTCCGCTTCCATTCGGTCCGAGCAAACTCAAAAAGGCGCCTTTATTAATTCCCCAGTCGTCTACCGAAAGTTTAAATTGATTGTACTCCTTACCGCTTTGGTAGCTAAAATAAAGGTTGTTAATTTTAATTATCAATTTAGTTTGCAGATAATTTATAAATATGCGGAGATAAAAAAATAAAGGGGCTTTCTAAAAAGTTTATTGAATTTCGGATTCTTCCGCCGCAGCGGAACAATTACTTTTTAGACAGCCCCAGAACTTTTATTGAAGCTTGAATACAACCGGAATGGATACCTGAACTTTTACCGGTTTGCCTCTTTGTCTGCCGGGTTTGAATTTGGTTTCCATTACGGCTTTGACTGCGGCCTCGTCGCATCCTGCTCCAATGCCTTTTATCACTTCCGCTTTAACCACGTTGCCGTTTTCGTCGACAAAAGCTTTAATATAAACTCTGCCCTGCACGCCGGCGCGTTTAGCTATTTCAGGATAAACAATTTTTTTCTGAATAGCTTCAATACCGCCTATCGGTTCGGGTTGTTCTTCAACTGCGACGAAGAATACAGCCTCTTCTTCTTCTTTGGCTTCTTCTTTCGGCGGCGGCGGAGGAGCCGCTGTTACCTGCTCGTTAATATCAAGCTCGGTTTCGCCAATTTCAATATCCTCCAGTACATCTTCGGACGGAGCTTCGATCGGAATTGGCGGCTTTGGCGGCGGAGGAGGAGCCGTTTCCTGTTTTGTATTAACCACATCCTCAACGTTTACCAATTCTTGCGCCGCTTCAAGTTTTACGACCTCTTTTTTCATCTGCGGGAAAAACTTGAAGGCAAGAATTATAACAGCCAGAGAGATAATAATACTAATTTCGAAAACCCTCTGATACTGTCTTTTAAGATCTGCTTTTGGATTTTTCTTTAAAGCCACAATTTATCTCCTATTTACACATTTAGCCTTAGCAAACTTAAAAAATTGAGAGTGAATAGTCAATTTGTTTCTCTTGTTTTACCCTTCATATTTTATATTGTTTCAATTCTTTTTACATTTTTTAAAAATTTATACACAATCAGCGCCCCTAACGCGCCGCCCGCAATATCAAAAATCAAATCGAATATATCGCAATACCTGCCCGGAATGAATGCCTGATGAATTTCGTCCAGCGAGGCATAGATAATAATAAACCAGAGAGTTATTTTGAGCGGCATTCGTGAAAATTTAGGAATTTTACGCTGGAAATGCAGTGTAAGCTCCAACATCATCGACAGAATAAGATACGCGATGAAATGCTGAATCTTATCTTGCCAAACGAATATCTGAGGCAATTTATCGGCGGGAATGGTTGTAAGCGAAAATAATAAGAGCCAATATATTACAAGCGGAATATAAACGTATCGACGCGGATTAGTCCTCAATATCCGGTAAAAAAGTATCAATAATGAATTTGATTGCATAAGGAATTTTTTCCATTAAATCATTCGCGGTAAAACCGTAAATTGTTTTTTCTTCGGCTAACAAATCAGCGGCAAGGCTGTGTAGATAAACGCCCGAAATTGCAGAAGCTTCGTTATTACCCGATTGAGCCAGAAACGAAGAGATTACTCCCGTCAGTACGTCGCCTGTACCGAATTTTGCCATCCCCTGATTTCCGGTTGTATTAACGAACACCTCGCCGGCAGGATTGAAAATTAATGTAGGCGCGCCTTTCAATACCAGATGACATTTGTTTTTAGCGGCAAATTTTTTTGCATGCGGAATTGGATTTACTTTCAGATCCTCGACCGCAATACCGATGAGATTGGCAAATTCACCTAAATGCGGCGTTAATATCGAATTCTTTAGATATTGCTTCGAATTTGCCAGGGCAAAAATTGCATCTGCATCGATAACGAATTTTTTCCCGTTATTCTTTTTAAGAATATTTATTACTGCGTTAATTGTATCCTTGTCTCGTCCGAGTCCGGGTCCGATTGCAATTGTATCCGCCCAACAAATTTTTTCTTCGAGTTGAGAGGTCGCCTCTTCCGTTAAGAACCCCTTGCCATTATCATTATATGAAATTACTACTGCGGAACCGATTTTTGTCCGTACCGTCTCCGAAATTGAATCGGGCACAGCCAGAATAACCGCGCCAGCGCCCGCTCTTAATGCGGTTTCCGCAGCCAAGATAGCGGCTCCGGGCAAATTTCTTGAACCGGCTATTAGCAATACCTTCCCCGCCGAATATTTGTGGAGATCGGGCTCTTTGAGCGGAATATTCACGAAAGCGTCTTCCGGTTCGATTAAATAAGTATCTGTTTCCAACCGATTATAATATTCCGAACCGATTCCAATGGAACCTTTTACAACTTTACCGCAGTGAGTATAACCTTTACCGTAAAAAAGTCCCGTTTTGTATTCGGAAAGCGTAACGGTCAAATCGGCTTCGAATACAACGTCTCCGTACCCCGTATCAACATCCAGTCCCGTCGGTAAGTCCACTGCGACTTTAAATGCGTCAATTGAGTTTAATTTTTCAACGATAGATTTATAGGGCTCTCTTAATTCGCCTTTGCTACCCGTGCCCAGTATTGAATCGACGATTACATCCGCATTTTTTAATATTGAAAGGTCGTTTAGCCTTTTGTACTTAATTAATTTTGAATCGGGATAATATTTAATGAGATTTCTCAGCGCCCTAAAATTTACAAGAGCGTCGCCTTTTAATTCTTTGTCGTCGGCAAGAGCAATAACAATTACTTTGTATCCGTTAATCAAAAGATGGCGCGCAAGGGCAAATCCGTCGCCCCCGTTATTTCCTTTCCCGGAGACTACGCCGAATGTAGTATTTTCAGAGAGGGGTAAATTTAATTTAATCTGCTCAAAGATGCTCCTGGCCGCATTTTCCATTAAGACCAAGCCCGGCAAACCGAGCTTCGCAATTGCAAATTCATCGGCACTACGGACTTGTCGCGATGTAAATAAAGGAATCATAACTTCAACCGACGGCTATGCTGATAACTCTTAACAGCAGGTCGGGAAACAGTCCGAATATCAAAACAAAAAGAGCTGAAATTATTATTGCAGACAAACTGTATGGACTAACGTTTATGGTTAAATCTTTTTGGGGCTCTTTGAAGTAAATATATACGACGACTTTAAGATAAAAATAGACGCTGATTACGCTCGACAATACGCCGACAATTGCAAGCCAGGTAAGTCCTCCTTCGATTGCTCCCAGGAATACATAATACTTTCCGAAGAACCCGGCGAGAGGGGGAATTCCCGCCAGGGCAAACATAAAGAGCGACATAACTGCGGCGAGGAACGGACTGCGCGAATTCAAGCCGGCATACGAATCGATGTCCAGGTTGGCATCCGACTCGCCTTCAATGACCGATATAATCGCAAAGGCTCCGATATTCATAAATGTATATGCGGCAAGATAAAAAATAATGCCGCTGATACTTTCGACGTTGTTTGCCGCAAGACCTATCGACATATACCCCGCATGAGCAATCGACGAATATGCCAAAAGTCTTTTCAAATTGCTTTGAGACAACGCAATGACGCTTCCCGCTACCATGGACAAAGTAGCTATAACTGCAAAATACGGTTGCAGCACATTATTCCCGTTTACCGGAGACGATAAAGCCAATAAGATAATAAGAACGCCGAAGGCTGCGGTTTTACCTGCGGTGGACATTAATCCCGTAACTGTAGTCGCAGCTCCCTGATAAACGTCGGGCACCCACATATGGAAGGGAACAGCCGCAATCTTAAAACTGAAACCGACTACCAAAAGCAACACGCCCGTCCAGAATACAATATTACCCTGCATCGATACGATATTATCCACTATTGTAAAAATGCCCGTAGTTTGAGTAGCGCCGTAAACGAGAGCCAATCCGTACAAAATAAATCCCGAAGCAAAAGCGCCGAGGAGAAAATATTTTAACGAGGCTTCATTTGCGGTTAATTTTTTTCTGTTAATTCCGGCAAGAATATAAAAACAAATCGACATCAGTTCGAGACCCATAAAGATCATCAGCAAATCCTGAGTGCTTGCCATTACCATCATTCCTAGTACGGAGGATTGTATCAATATATAATACTCGCCGTAATAAGTGCCGTATTTTTTCAGATAATCGGCGGAAGCTAGCACAACAAGCATTGCAGCTACATTAAAAATAAAATTAAATATGGCGGATATTCCCCCGGCTTCTATCATACCGCCGAACAGCAGCGCACGCTCGTTAATATTCCAGAGAGAAATAATACCAGCAGCCAAAAAAGCGATAGCGGAGAACCAGGGTAAAATTTCCTCGCTGCGTTTGAAATAAATTTCTATTAAAACCGATATTAATATTGTAACTCCCATCAGAATGAAGGGAATCAACATTAAATATTCTTGATTACTTGTAGGCATAATTACTCTATAAACAATATGTCTTCGTTAGTTTCTTCGATAATTAACTTATGATTTTCTTTAATGTGCAGAGCCAATTTTCTGTGATTCTCAAAATCGAAAATATCTTTCCCCTCCTCTACTACCACTAATTTAATGGTTTCATACTCCGTTACAACCTCTTCGAGATTCGGATATTCGAAAAAATAAATTTCGGTAAAATTATCATACTTGTTGTAACAGGCTTCTTTTCGTTGGCTGCTGAAATCCATTATTATGTCGTTTTCCACGACGGCTTTGAGTATGTCCGCTTTGAAAGGAAGGAGCACTCTATTGCCGTAATGAAGTCCGTTAATATTATTTTTTAAAACCTCGTCTAATGTTCTCATATTAACCTCTGCCATAATAAACAATAAACCATAAAATAGTAAATAAAGGCAATAAAATCGGGATTGAATATTTAATCAAATAACCGAAGAAACTCGGCATTTTAATACCGGCTCTTTCGCAAATCGATTTAACCATAAAATTGGGACCGTTGCCGATATAAGTCATTGCTCCGAAGAATACCGCCGCCACCGAAATTGCCTGAAGGTATAACGGATGCAACCACGCAAATTCGCTCACCTGTTCTTTTATCGTCACATCCATGCCGTATTTACCCAATGCGGCGCTGAGGAAATTCAGAAACGTGGGAGCGTTATCTAAAAACGCAGACAACGAACCCGTAGCCCAATAGAATATTCCGGCGTTCAATTGCTCGCCGTAGACCTTTGCTTCGTATGAAATTAATTGAAGGGCGGGTATCATGGTTGCAAATATTCCGATAAACAGATACGCCACTTCTCTGATAGGTTCGAAATTAAATTCGTTTTTCTCGAGTATTTCCTTATCGGCATTTTTGTAAGAAAGGTAAACTACAGTAAACATAATGATTTCTCTTACACCGATCGGAAGCGGAGCCAAAGAAGGCACCCAGCTAAAAATACCGGGGTCGAGAAATACTGAGATTAAAATAACCAGTAAATAGATAAGATTCTTGGTGCCCTTGATTTCAATCTTACCGGTATAATCCGTATCGGTTTCCGGCTCTTTGTTTCTAGAATCGATAACGTAAAAAATCGCCATCAATACAATCAATGTGGGCAGCCATAAATACCAGAGATGTTCTACGAACCAGAAGAAATCTACCCCTCTCAAAAATCCGAGAAACAACGGAGGGTCGCCGATCGGAGTTAATGCTCCTCCGATGTTGCTAACCGAAAAAATAAAGAAAATTATGTGATACGGCTTAATCCTGTTCTTATTAATACGAATATAAGGACGTATCAAAAGCATCGATGCGCCGGTTGTACCGATGATATTTGCAATAACAGAGCCGAACAAAAGCACGAAGATATTGAGCAACGGCGTCGATTTTTTGTCTATCTTAATAAGAATTCCGCCGGAAGCCACAAACAGCGAGGCCAATAAAGCAATAAATGAAATATATTCGGCGGCAGTGTGCAACAAAGTATGAGTATCGTTTAACAATACCAAATAATAAAACGTGGTTATGCTTCCCAATGCAATTGCTATCTTAGGATAATTCTTTTCCCAGAAGTGATGATAAAAAAGTGGACCCGTAGCAATCATAATCAACAAGACCGCAAACGGAATTACCATCCAGGGATTTGGCAGCGCGTGAGCGGCTTCGCCTCCGGAGGCAAAAATATCTTTCGATAAAAACGCCAATAGTAATACTAATTTTTTCATCTTTTCCCTATTTAATTAATGGTACGTATTCTGCAATCTGATTCAACAATGAATCGACCGAAGACTGCGTCATG
Source organism: Melioribacter sp. (assembly GCF_049325435.1). NCBI lineage: Bacteria > Pseudomonadati > Ignavibacteriota > Ignavibacteria > Ignavibacteriales > Melioribacteraceae > Melioribacter > Melioribacter sp. The sequence continues at coordinate 10,666 of NZ_JBMOLD010000010.1, forward strand.
TGTAAAAATGTCGAAGGATAAACTCCAATCCATACTATAAAAATGAGAATTGGAATAAGCACAATCATTTCGCGTTGATTTAAATCCGTAAGCTGTTCTTTCAAAACGGGATTCTTTACTTCGCCAAAAACAACTCTTTGATACATCCACAACAAATAAACCGCCGCAAATATTACTCCCGTTGCGGCAAATACCACATACCACCAGCTGCCGAGAACTTCCGATTTAAATGCGCCGAGCAGAATTAAGAACTCGCCGATGAAACCGTTTAAACCGGGCAGTCCGATTGAAGAAAGGGAAACTATCATCAATATTGTAGAATAGAGCGGCACGATTCTGGCAATTCCTCCATAGTATGCAATGTCTCTTCTGTGAGTTCTCTCATAAATTGCGCCTACCAGCAAGAACAAAGCGCCTGTCGAAAGCCCATGGTTAACCATCTGAATAACGGCTCCCTGCAGCGCTTCGGAGTTAAACGCAAATATTCCAAGCACTACAAATCCGAGGTGGGATACCGACGAATAAGCCACCAATTTTTTCATATCGGGCTGCACCATTGCGACCAACGCGCCGTAGATAATACCTATGACGGCAAGCGCTGAAATTATAGGCGCGTATTGGACGGCAGACTGAGGAAATAAGGGGAGATTGAAACGCACCAATCCGTATGTTCCCATTTTCAAAAGAACTCCCGCCAGTATTACAGAACCTGCAGTAGGAGCTTCGACGTGCGCATCGGGCAACCAGGTATGCAACGGAAACAAAGGAACTTTTATTGCAAAACTTAAAAAGAACGCCAGAAACATCCAGTTCTGAATGTCGCGGGTTATAGTCGGAGCCACTTTATAAAGTTCGAGCAGATTTGTGCTGAAGGCGCCCGTTTGATTGGCGGCATAAACAGCCAGCCAGATAATTGCAACCAGCATCAATAAGCTTCCGAACATCGTATAAAGGAAAAACTTCACGGAAGCGTAAATTCTTCGCTCCCCTCCCCAAATACCGATAATAAAATACATCGGGATAAGCATTGCTTCCCAGAAGATATAAAACAGAAATAAGTCGAGCGAAATAAAAACTCCCAACATTCCGGCTTCGAGAAGCAACATTGAAAACGTAAACATTTTGACGTTCTTATCGATGGCTTTCCACGTGGAAAGCAAAGTAAGAGGAGTTAAAAATGTTGTCAGCAATACAAGTATTAAAGAAATTCCGTCGACTCCCACAAAATAGCTGACATTCAAACTTTCAATCCAAAGGGTTTGATGCGTAAATTGGAATCCCGGAGAAGCCGAATTAAATCCCGCATAAACTACGAGAGAAATAACAAATGCAATTAAAGAGATAAATAATCCCGTCCACTTAATGAACTTCTCGTTATCCTTTTTTAAAAAGAGCACCAAAATACTGCCGATAATCGGTGTGAATAATAAGTATGTTAATATATTACTGGATTCCATAATCTATACGTTTTGTGTTATTTACAAACTCAGAATCAGCCAAAGGAGCGCAATGGCGATTCCCATCATCATTATAAATGCATAAAATTGCACGAAACCGTTTTGTATTTTTCTGATTACACCCGACAGACCGCCGATAAGACGAGCCGTCCCGTTTACGACTCCGTCAATAACGGCTGCGTCGGTAAATTTCCAAAGAATTTTTTCGGAGCCTTTTTGAATCGGTTGAACTACTGCGGCTTCGTATAATTCGTCCACATAATATTTATTCAATAATATTCTGTAAAGAGCGGCAAACTTTTCCGACGCCTTACGGGCAATTTCAGGTTTTTTAGTATAGATATACAAAGCGGCGTAAATGCCAGTCAATGCGAGGGCTACCGAAATAGCCATCAGCAATATTTCTTCGAAGTGCGTATGGAAACCGTAAATCGACAATTTTTCCATTGCCGGTTGATACACAGGCTCAAGCCATACTTCGAAGAGATTTCCATGTTCGCCGGAAAATACTTCAGGTATTCCGATATAGCCGCCGACCACCGACAGAAACGCAAGAATCATCAAAGGAATCGTCATTACCGCTGGAGATTCATGCGGATGAACTTCGTTATGATTAAATCTCTCTTTGCCCAGAAACGTCAGCGAGAATAGTCTGAAAATATAAAACGCCGTCAGCATTGCGGTTATTGCTCCGATAATCCAATAGAACAAACCGCCGTTTGCATAGGAATACCATAAGATTTCGTCTTTGCTGAAGAAACCGGAAAAACCCGGGAAACCTGCGATTGCAAGCGAAGCAATTAAAAACGTTACGTAGGTTTTTGGCATATACTTTTTAAGTCCGCCATAATGACGAATATCCTGGCGCTCGTGCATGCCGTGAATTACCGAGCCTGCGCCGAGGAACAAGAGAGCTTTGAAAAAAGCGTGCGTCATAACGTGAAATATAGAAGCTCCGAAAGCGCCGACGCCTGCGGCGAGAAACATATATCCTAACTGGCTGACAGTAGAATATGCCAATACTTTTTTAATGTCGTTTTGAACCAATCCGATTGTTGCTGCAAAAATGGCAGTAGCCAAACCGATTACCGCGACAACTGTCATGACAGCGGGGGCCGACGCAAAGATTATCGACGCTCGCGATACCATATAAACGCCGGCGGTAACCATTGTAGCGGCATGTATCAGCGCCGAGACGGGCGTAGGACCAGCCATCGCGTCAGGAAGCCAAACATAAAGCGGTATTTGAGCCGACTTGCCGGTAGCTCCGATAAACAAAAACAAAGCGATTAGACCGAAAGTAGTTTCCGATACCGGAAACGAAGCGGCTTTACTGAAAACTTCGTTGAATGTAAGCGAATCAAATGTATAGAAAATCAAGAACATACCGAGCAGAAAACCGAAGTCGCCGATTCTGTTTACAACGAACGCCTTTTTGGCGGCTTCGGATGTTGTGCCTTTCTCGAATTTCCTGTCGTACCAGAAGCCGATTAAAAGATATGAACAAAGACCGACGCCTTCCCATCCGAGGAATAAAAGCACGAAATTATCGGCGAGGATAAGATTCATCATAGCGAAAATGAATAAATTCAGATACGCAAAGAAACGCCAGAAGGCTTTGTCGCCGTGCATATAACCGATCGAATAAACATGAATCAAAAATCCGACTCCCGTTACAATCAAAGCCATGGTAAGAGAAAGCTGGTCTACCAGATAAGCGGCGTTAATTTTAAGACCCGCGACGGATATCCATGTAAATAATTCAACGGTATTAGACCTCTGGTCGGCGGGCAATCCGAGCGTTTCAATAAAAGCCATAACCGTAATAAAGAAACCGAGCCCGACGGCGCCGCTGCCGATTATACCGATTATCTTTTCATTTTTAATCTTTCTGCCGAAAAGTCCGTTAATCAGGAATCCGACAAACGGAAATACAACAGTTAAATAGATTAAGTCGATCATTAACACCTTACCATTTGAAAATATTGATTTCGTCTATATTGACCGTAAGTTTATTACGGAAGATCGCTATAATTATCGCCAGGCCCACGGCAGCTTCGGCTGCAGCCACTGTCATAACAAAAAACACAAACACCTGTCCGGCCGGATTTCCTAAATACGAAGAAAATGTAACCAGCGCCAAATTTGCAGAATTAAGCATCAATTCGATACACATAAAAACAACAATTGCATTCCTGCGTAAAAGCACGCCCGTAACTCCTACGGTAAACATAAAGGCGCTTAAAACCAGATAATATTCCATTGGTATATTTGTCATTACAACGGCTCCGTCGGAATTTATTCAAATTTTCTTTTTGCCAAAATCAAAGCTCCGATTGTGGCTGCCAACAGCATAAAGCCCGCCACTTCGAACGGGATAATATAATTAGTATAGAGTTCCCTGCCGATCGACTGGATCGTTCCAATTTCCACGCTTTTCATTACATCGGGCGACGCGTTTCTCGATGGCGCGCCGTATAATATTATGTATGCCACCTGGAGAAATACGAATATCGAAATACCGATTGCAAAATATTTTAACAATTTCTTTTCGCTGAAGATCTTAGCTTCGCTGTCGGTGCGCAACAGCATTATTACGAAAAGGAAGAGCACCATAATCGCGCCGGCGTAGACGATAATTTGAGCGACGGCAATAAATTGCGCGTTGAGCAATAAATAGAGCCCTGCCAGCGCAAAGAAATTAAGAATAAGAAAGAGAGCGCTTATTACCGCATTTCTCCTTGTGATCATCATTATTGACGAAACTGCCGCAATCAGCGCCAGAATAATAAAAAGTGCTAATTCCATTTACGGTGTATTCCTGTAAATCATTCTGGGAAATGGTATTGCTTCTCTTAAATGCTCCAGTCCGCAAATCCAGCTAACGGTTCTTTCCAAACCGAGTCCGAAACCCGAGTGCGGAACCGAACCGTATCTGCGCAAGTCAAGATACCATTCGAAAAATTCCTGAGGCAGATTATGTTCTTTTATTCTGGAAATGAGCGTGTAGTAGTCGTCTTCTCTCTGGCTGCCTCCGATAATTTCCCCGTAGCCTTCTGGCGCAAGCACGTCGACGGCAAGAGCAAGATTAGGATTCTCGGGGTCTCTTTTCATGTAAAACGCTTTTACTTCCGCAGGATATCTGTGAACCATTACAGGGCGGTCAAATTGCTCGGAAATAATAGTTTCGTCGGCGCCTCCAAAATCGTCTCCCCATTTGAAATCGACGCCGTTTTTCTTCAGAATTTCGACCGCCTCGTCGTACGTAATTCTCGGGAAGGGCCGCATTACTTTTTCGAGTTTCGAAGTATCGCGTTCGAGCTCTTTCAGTTCTTCTTTTCTGTCTTCCAAAACCGTTTGAACTATATATTCCAGAAACTCCTCAGCCAGGTCCATATTATCGTTCAAGTCGTAAAAAGCCATTTCTGGTTCGACCATCCAGAACTCGGTAAGGTGTCTCCTGGTTTTCGATTTTTCCGCTCTGAAGGTAGGCCCGAAAGTATAAACTTTTCCGAGAGCCAGCGCTCCGCTTTCGGCATACAGTTGTCCCGACTGCGTAAGGTAGGCTTTACCCAGATCGAAATAATCCATTTCGAAAAGGGTCGAAGTGCCTTCGCATGCATTCGGGGTTATAATCGGAGCGTCGAAAAGAGTGAATCCGTGCGAATCGAAAAAGTCTCGAATGGCTTTAACAACGCGATGTCTTATTTTAAGAATAGCCACCTGCTTTTTAGACCTTACCCACAAATGGCGGTGATCGATCAAAAATTCGATGCCGTGTTCTTTCGGGGTAATGGGGTATTCCTGCGAGAGTGAAATTAATTTCAGATCAGTAACGTCGAGTTCATAACCGCCAATTGCGCGCTTGTCTTCCCTTACTGCTCCTTTGACTTCAAAGGAAGATTCTTGCGTTATTTTGTCGGCTAATTCAAAAATTTCAGGAGAAACATTCCCTTTGAAAACTACGCACTGGAGATAGCCTGTGCCGTCTCTCATTATAAGGAATTTAATTTTTCCGCTGGAGCGTTTGTGGTAAAGCCAGCCTTTTAAGCTGACTTCCTTACCGACGTGCTCTCTTAAATCTTTAATATAAACAGAAGGTCTCATTATCTGGAAATTCTCGAAAAATTATAATCAAATATAATGAAGTGACTTATTATAATGCAAAAAAAGATGATTCTTTATGTTCATTGTTTTGCCAATTCGGTTAAAACCTTTTTGCCGAAAATTTCTTCGAACAGTTTTTTCCTCCGCTCCAGATTCCACAGTTCGATAACAGGTTTCATGCTTTTTTTATGTTTTACAGTGATTATTACCTTTTTAGGTTCTACCGAAGCAGATAGACGGCTTACAATTTTTTTGTGCGTTCTGTCGAAGGAATCGGCAATTCTGAGAATTGACGAAAGTTTTTTTATTATTTCCCTGGTCTGATCGTTTAATTTCATAAATTCGGAGTGACCAGGTTTGGGATGACTTTTTCTGTGATACCGCGCGGTGTGCGCTATAATTTCGATTTCATTTTCCGAAAACCCGAGCAACTCGCTGTTCTTAATTATATAATAGCTGTGATGATGGTGATTTGTATGCGAGATGTGATAACCGACGTCATGTAATATCGATGCGGCTTCGAGATATTCGCGGCATTCGGGTTTTAATTTATGAAGCGGAACGAGGTCGTCATAAAGCTCCAAAGCCAACCGCGATACATGAATGCAATGCTTTCTGTCGTATTCGCATTTTTCAGCCAGATGCATAACGGATTCTTTGCGTATGTCAGCCAAAACCGGCTTCGATTTTTCCGAGGCGCTTTTTTGTAAAGTATCGATGATTATGCCCTCCCGAAGAGCATATCCGGAAATTGTCATTTCGTTGATCCCGAGCAAGTCAAAAATTGTTTCGAGAATAATAACTCCGGCGGGAATAATATCGGCGCGTTTTTCGTCGAGCCCTTTTATCTTTTTTCTTTTTTCAGGCGTTTTTTTAGAAAGCGCTTCTTTTACGACCTCCTTCAATTCGTTTTTGGAAAAAGTAAAATTATTCAGGACGGCTGAGTCGCTCGTTTTTTTCTTCTTCGCATTAATCATAAATCCGCACGACATTATCGTGCCGGAAGAGCCGACAATTTTATCGACGCGGAATTGTTTCAAATGATTTGCCACGGGAAAAATTTCGCCTTCGACCCATCTTCTGCAGGCTTCGACTCGCGAAGGAGTGATCTTAAAATCAGGAAAAAACTTTTCAGATAATCTTACGGCTCCCAATTTCAAGCTAACCGAGAAATCGATATGCCCTTCAAAGCCCACGACAAATTCAGTGCTCCCGCCTCCTATATCCACCAACAACGTTCTGTTGTTATAAATTGGCAAAGCTTTTAAGGCTCCGAGATAAATCAAACGGGCTTCTTCGTGCCCGCTTACCACTTCAATCTCGACGCCGGTTTTCTGCCTTACTAATTCGATAAACTCGTTCCGGTTATGCGCTTCTCTTACGGCGCTTGTAGCGACAGCTCTAATAATTGCGTTATGCGAAGCCGCTATCTCTTTAAATCGAACCAGGCAATCTACGGCTCTTTTTATCGCCGCGGGCAATATCTTTTTGATATCCGTACTGCTGCCTTCGCCCAGACGAATAACTTCTTTTTCCCGGTCTATAATTTCAAAATTTCCTTTGTTCTTAATTTTAACTACAATAAGATGAAAAGAATTTGTGCCGATATCGATGGCGGCAAGATTTTTATTTAGCATGCTCTTTATCCCGTGAATTTAAAATCGAATTGCAAAGAGAAATAACTTCGTCGACGCCGATGTCCGAAACCAGGTCGGATTTTCTCAAGAAAAATTTATTATTGCCCAGCGGAGCCCAATTGAAAGGATTCGTCGGACCGAAGAGCGAAATTTGCGGGGTTTCGGTAGCCCCAGCTACATGCATAATCCCCGTATCGTTTGTAATAAAAAGATCGCTGATGGAAATCAAAGCGGCGATTTCCGGAATGCTCCTGTTAATAAAATACCCCGCTTCAAAATTGAGATTATCCCGGAGAAATTCAATTTCGTTCCTGTCGGCGGAGCTTCCCGTAATGTAAATTTTTGCCTTGAACTTTTCTTTTATGTATTTAATCAGCTCTAGAAAATTTTCCATCGGCCATCTGTTTTGAGGTTTTCCGGCTCCCACATGAAACCCCACTAATTTTTCGCCTTCGAGCTGTAAAGCAAAGTTACGCGCGAAGTCCATATCTTTTTGGTCGAATTCAATCCGGGATTTGAAATCCTTGGTCGAAACTTTAAACGGTCTGACAATATCGAGTATGAAATCCGAAACATGAGCGTCTGGGTTAACGCGCCAATCGAGATCAATCCCGTAATGAAACAAATACGATATATAATTTTCCTTTCCGTTCAACGACGCCGGACCTATCTTAATAGCGCTGTTCGAAAACGCAGCCAATATGCAACTGGTTTTCGATATTGCCACGGTTGCCGGCACAATCGCAACGTCGTATTTTTTTCGAAGAACGCGGAATAATTTTATAATGTAAAAAGGGTTGAATATTTTTTTCTTATCGAAAACGAAGAGTTTGTCGATAAATTTATTTTTCGTTACCGCATAAAAATTTTCCGGGCTTGCAATCAACGTTACTTCCGCCGTCGGGAACGATTCTTTTACCGCTCTGAAAAGCGAAACGCTCGCCAGCATGTCTCCGAGTTGATTATGCTGTCGAACAATCAAAATTCTTTTCGGCAAACCGAGATTAAAGTCGTTCAGACTTTCAACTGAGAAATATTTTTTCAGAAATGATTCGAAAGGATTTTTCTTTTGACGGGACATCAGGAATTATTGTTTTCTTTCGGTTTAATTTCTTCGAATTTCGCTTCTATTACGTCTTCTTTATTGATTTTATATTTTGAATTCTTTCCGGATTTCGGACTTTTATTTGGTTTTGAATCGTCCGATTTAAGCGCCCTGAAAACGGCTTTAATCAATCGGTAAATTATAGTCACCAAAAGTATCCATATAATAACTCTCAAAATACTAATCATTATTGCTTGCCTCCGGTTTGAAGTACTCTATAAAACCCCTGTCTTCTCTGAATATCTGTTCGTAGAGTTCGTCGAAATCTTTTTTGTTATAAACAAAGTCGATTTCCGATGTATTGACAATAAGAAGAGGAGTTTGACTGTATTTGAAAAAGAAATTATTGTATGCTTCCGCTAATTCCACGATGTATGCCCGGGTCAGGTGCTTTTCCATAGGCCTGGCGCGCTTTTTAATATTGTGCATCAGCCTGTCGATACTCGCCTGCAGAAAAATTACCAAATCCGGCTTGGGAATATCGCGCTCCAATAACGGAAAGATCGACTCGTAGAGTTTTAGCTCCTCGCCTTGCAAATTGAGATATGCAAATATCTTGTCTTTGTCGAAGATGTAATCGGATACGATATAACGGGCAAACAAATCCTGTTGATTTAGCTGCTGTTGCTGTTTGTAACGATTCACAAGAAAAAACATTTGAGTCTGGAACGCATATCGATGTCGGTCTTCGTAGAATTTTTCGAGGAAGGGATTTTCCTGGAATTCTTCGAGAATCAGATTGGCGTCGAGTTTTTCGGCAAGCATTTTTGCCAATGTGGTTTTGCCAGCCCCGATAACGCCTTCGATTGCTATATATCTGATATCCTGCACCGTTGAGCGCCTTATATTAAAGTTGAATCGAGTTTACCGATAATATATCGATCGAGATCGGAGAAATCAATTTCCCTCAGTTTTTTCTTATGACCCGGCGGAACGTAATCCGGCGCAATTTCCAATAACGGAACTATCACAAAATCCCTTTTGAAAACTTCCGGGTGAGGAATAATAATGTCGCCCGTGTCATAAACCAACGTGTTGAGGAAAAGAATGTCGAGGTCGATTTCGCGCGGACCCCATTTTACGTCGTCTTCCTTTCTACCCAAATCCTTTTCGATATTTTTCAAGAATTCAAACAAACCGATTACACCGAGACCCGTGTCGATTTCGATTACAGCGTTATAAAAATTCTCCTGGTTCGGATTTCCGTACGGCTTACTTTCGTATACCGAAGAGACGGCAAGCACTTTACAACTTTCGTGCTCTTTGATTTTTTTAACGGCTTCCCTCAAAGACTGAAGACGATTGCCTTTGTTCGAGCCGAGACCGATATAGATATTATCTACCATTTTCTTTAATTACCTCCGCTTCGACATAATCGATTACTCCGCCGACCGGAACGTGATGCTTCCTTACGCGTACTGCAATTTTCTTGATTGAAGGATATTTTTCCAATAATCCGTCGGCAATTATTGTAGCCAAAGTTTCAATCAAATATAATTTTTTTTGATGAACGAGACTATTGATGTATTTATATACTTCGTCGTAATTAATAGTAAGTTTCAAGTCGTCTTTTGCCGCGGCTTCCGAAAAATCGGTATAAATATCGACGTCGGCTTCGAATTTTCCGCCGATATTCTGTTCTTCCTTCAAAGCGCCGTGATAAGCATAGAAAACAGCGTTTCTTAATCGAATTATATTCGTCATATATTCACTCGGCTCCTCCGCATATGAAAATATTTAATTAACCCTTTAAAATTAGCAAATAATATACCGATAAGCACTAAAGAACTTCCCATAATTACTCTTTGTGAAAAATATTCGTCGAGGATCAACCACCCGAGAACAACGGCAATAATCGGCGTAATAAATGCGCTCAACGAAAGAATTACAACGTTCATTCTTTTCAGAAGCCAATAATAAGTTGTAAAAGTTACTACCGTTCCGAAGAAAGCAAGATATAGAATAGAGCCCACCGATTTAGCGTCGAAAATCCAGCGCGACGGAGTTTCAAATATAAACGCAATCGGAATCAATACGATTCCTGCAATTAACAGCGGTAGAAAATTCATCGACAGCGGATGCAGATGACCACCGTGTTTTTTCATCGCTACGGCTATAAAAGCCTGCATCATAGAACTTACGAGCACGGCTATCATTCCCCACAAATAATTTGTGATTTCGATATGGATATTTTCCGAAAAAATTATCACGATTCCGGCGAATCCCAGAGCTACGCCCGCCAGCTGACTCAAACCGACGCGGTTTTGCGGCATCATTAATCGCGAAAAGATTATCACGCCGAAAGGCATTATCGCAAACAATATCGAAGCAAGCCCGGAGGGTATGAACTGTTCAGCCCAGTAAACCAATCCGAACGGTATTATAAATGAAAAGAACGCCAGCATCAAATAAATTTTGACTGACTTTTTATCGACCTGTAATTCTACATCGTTGAATTTCATCAAAAAATAAATAAAACCGGACGCCAACAGGAATCGTATGCCCACCGAAATAATCGGGTCGATTGAATCGAGCCCCAGACGTATTGCCAGCCAGGTAGACCCCCAAATAATACAAATAAGAATATAACCGCCTGCCACTTTTAATTTTTCCAAATCTTACTCCTTCATATAAATTACTCCGAGCGCTCTGCCCGAAAGTTTACCGTCCCTGCGGTAAGAGTGAAGTAATTCTTTTTCCTTGTATGTACATCCCTCATAAATTTCGACATTCGAATCCGGAACGCCAAAATCGTACAAAACGTCGATACATACGCTCCGTAAATCCAGATAATATTTCCCGTTGATTACCGATAAATATTTTTCTTTGAATTGCGAAGCTACATCCGGTCCGACTTCATAATTTTCTTTAGATATCGAGGGACCTAAGTAGACAAACAAAGAATCGACGGAGGAGTTAAAATTGCTTACCAAAAAATCGAGCGTTTTGCCCAGAATGTTCGACTTTGTGCCACGCCAGCCCGAATGCGCTCCTGCGATCAGATTATTCTTTTTATCGTACAAAAAAATCGGGATACAGTCCGCGGAGGAAATAGCAAGGGCAACGCCCGGCTCGGTTGTAATCATCGCGTCGGACTCTCCTGCAAAGCCGCCTTTGCGAACAACTTTAATAATATCCGAATGGATTTGTTTTTGATAAGCTACTTTTTCGGACTCGATTCCAAGATATCCGAAAAACGCTTTCCGGTTTTCTTTGACTCTATACTCATCGTCTCCAACGTTATACGACATATTAAAATAATACGGATCTCCTCTGTCGAGCCCTATCTTAGTCGAAAATCCGAAAACGAGATTTTCAAATTGCCGAAACAACTTACTTTGAATTATTTTTATCATAAATCCGCTTATGAAAATCCATAGAAATGTAAAAATAAAATTAACGCCGGAATTATCAAGAACAAAATTTAGATAAAAAAATAATTCTTGACACTTGTAAAGTCGATAACTAAATTAAACAGGAGATTTACCTCTCATTAAAATCCGGAGGGTAGTATGAAAAAACTAATATTCTTTTTTATAATCTGCGGTATAATTACGGCTCAACCCGAGCAAGGGAAATTTTCTTATAAAGATTTTAAGAAGCCCGAATTTTGCCGTTCCTGTCACAACGATTTTTATCAACAGTGGAAACAGGCAATGATGTCCCAGGCATATACACACGAATGGGATGAAATAGAATACTTCAAATTGGCTGTGCCGCACGCGGAAAAAGACGAAAAAGTGGCGGAAGTAAAAGCGGGTTGCAACGGCTGCCATTCTCCAATCGCATATGTTTCGGGTGATACTCCGCCCCCTTTGCCCAAAATGAATTCGCGCGCCAACGAATCGGTCTCGTGCGACGTTTGTCACAGTATCAAAGGCTATTCCGGAGACGTGCCGTATAATTTCAATTATATAATGGAGCCGGGTAAAACCAAATTTACGTCAAGAAAAAATAGAGTTGATTCTCCCGTTCACGAAATTGTAGTAACGGAACTTCATAAGAGCGGCGATTTTTGCGGCATCTGCCACAACGAAAAAAGTCCTTACGGAGTATGGGTAAAATCAACTCATCTGGAATGGAAGGAAGGACCGTATTCGAAAGAAGGAGTTCAATGCCAGGATTGTCATATGACAAAAGGCGAAATGAAAACCGCATCGATGGGACCCGCATATAAAGACGCCAAGCTTCATCTGTTTCACGGCGCGCACGACCCCGGCAAAGTGCGAGGCGTTATTGAGCTGCGTATAAATCCGGACATGCGCCAAGCCGAGCCCGGGGAAACCGTAAAATTTACGCTCGCCCTTTTCAATCAAAAAACGGGACATAAATTTCCCACAGGGTCGGTCGAAGATCGAATCGTATGGCTGCATGTGGAAGCAGTCGATGCCAACGGAAAAGTTTATCACCTGCCCGTCGATAAAAAAGGATTCGAAGGAGAAGAGTATACAATAGCAAGTAAAGAACTCGCTTATCAGGATATGGGAATTGCGCTCGGCAATCCGGATTTCAAAGGAGTCGAACGCGACGGTGTGCCCGAAGGCGACAGAATTTTCAGAATGCCTTACTTCGATCCTCAGGGCAGAATGACTATTCAACAATGGAACACTGCGTCTTTAGGCGTCGATTACAGAATCGGTCCGCGCGAAACCAAATTGGAAACGTTCACTTTTCACATACCGGACGACATGCCGCCGGGCAAACTCAAAGTGACCGCCGTTTTAAATTATCAGTTGTTGGTTAAACCGGTAGCCGATTTTCTCGGGGTTCCGGAAGAAGAATCGAGAATTGTAGAAGTTAACAGGCACTCGACCGAAATCGAAATTTTACCATAACAAAACGCGGGCAATAAAATGAAAAAATTAATACTCTTATTCGTCCTTATTCTTTTTTCGGCTGAATTCATTTACGGCATACCTGCTTTTGCCAGAAAATACAGAATGAGCTGTCAAACTTGCCACGCTCCTTTTCCTAAATTGAAACCTTACGGAGACGAATTTGCAGGCAACGGTTTCAGATTATCCGATCAGGAAGCGCCGCGATATTACATTAACACAGGCGACGACGATCTATCCCTTATCAGAGAACTGCCGCTTGCAGTTCGTCTTGAAGGCTACACAACTTACAATATGAACAATTCTGACAAATTTGACTTTACAGCTCCGTATATCTTAAAATTACTTTCGGGAGGCGAACTGTCGAATAAGATTTCATATTATTTCTATTTCTTTTTCAGCGAAAGAGGCGAAGTGGCAGGCATCGAAGATGCTTTTCTTATGTATAACGACCTGTTCGGATACGACCTCGATATTTATTTGGGTCAATTCCAGGTGTCCGACCCGCTGTTTAAAAGAGAGTTGAGACTTACGCTCGAAGACTATTCGATCTACAAAGCCAAACCGGGATATGCCAAAGCCGCCTTAACTTACGACAGAGGATTAATGATAACGTACGGCGCTCCAAGCGGAACTGATATCATCCTGGAGATACTCAATGGCAACGGAATCGGGGAAGCAAATAATCTGAAAATATTCGACGACGACAAATATAAAAACGTTTTGTTGAGAATATCACAGGACGTAAACGATAATCTAAGACTCGGAGCATTCGGTTATTACGGAAACGACGAAATCGAGGACGACTTCGGCTACAATTTCACAAACGAATTTTATTCATGGGGCGCAGATTTTACTTTATCGTATGAACAAATATGGGAACTGAACGTTCAATATCTCTACCGGAACGACAAGCAAGCCACGTACTTTAACAACGACATAGAAACCCAGGGCGGTATGGCAGAATTGATTTTCAGTCCCCGGGGAGACGAAAGCAAATGGTACGGAGTCGCTCTATTCAACTGGATCGATTCCGAATGGAATCCTCTCGACTATAAAACCGTAACTCTTAGTATCGGTCATTTGTTGAACCGGAACATAAGATTGATAGGCGAATGCACTTACAACATTAAGAATGAATTCGCTCAGTTCAGCCTTGGTATAATCTCGGCGTTTTGAGATCAATGAGTTCCCAATAATTATTGGGAACTCATTTTTTTTCTTCGGCTTTAAGTTTTTGCCCTTCGATTATTACAGAAGCAACATAAATAATAAATAAGCCCGAAGCCAATAAAACGGCAGCCACATCGATTACGGTTACAATCCTTCTGCCCCATAAAAACGGGAAAGCGCCGAAATAATAAAGAATCGTATTCAAAATTATTATAAATACTCTTACTTCGGTTGGTCCGATTTTGTAATAAGACAATCGGAAGACGCCCTGGATATAAGTTCTGATATATACAAGTATCGACATAAGAAAGTAACTGAGAAGCGCCATTAATACAAATTCAAACTGCGCGTACGGTGAAAGACCTATTCCGAAGGCAATGAAAATCATACTTATGGAATCGAGCGTGTGATCGATAAAAAAACCGTAACGCGGTCTTTCGATATGACGATAACGCGCCAATGTTCCGTCGAGACTGTCGCCGAACCAATTTATTACGAGTCCTAAACTTGCCAACCACAGATAATTTTTATCGTAGTTGGTCATATAATAACTCCATCCTGTAAGGAAAGAACCGAACAATCCCAATAACGTTAATTTGTCCGGAGTCATAAATTCCGGCATTTTGGACGCGAGCCATTTAAGCGCAGGTCTTTCGAGCGGGCCCAACAAAATATCATTAATTCTTTCGTGCGGTTTTTGCATTGCTCTCTTAAAATATTGTGAATTATTAAAAGAAATATAAGAAATACTGATAACTTTCCATTATTATCTCTCGAATACATTAGAAAGAATCAATTTATTCGACGTTTAATTTTTGTCTGAATTTTTTATTGAAGCCCTGCTTTTATCATGGTAACGCCCCAATTCTTTAAAACAAAAAAGGATGATTTCTCATCCTTTTTTAATGGTGGGCAGAGACCACGCCTGCGTCGTGGTAAACTCCATCAAACCGCTTTCTCTTCTTTAAAAACAAAAAAGGATGATTTCTCATCCTTTCTTATTTGTGGGCAGAGACGGAATCGAACCGCCGACACAAGGATTTTCAGTCCTTTGCTCTACCGACTGAGCTATCTGCCCAACCTCAAACAGGATAATGCCGTTAAATTGTGGCAACAAATCTATAGAAAAAGAGAAATAAAATCAAAACATTTTCGCACAAAATTACATAACAAGAGCCATAATTGCTTTTTGTACGTGCAATCTGTTTTCGGCTTCGTCGAACACGACGGAATTAGCCGAATCAATCACTTCATCAGTTACTTCATCGCCTCTGTGAGCGGGCAAACAATGCATAAACAAATAGTCGTCTTTTGCATTTTTAACCAACTCGCTGTTGACCTGATATTTTTCAAAATGTTTGCGGCGTTCGTTTGCCTCTGCTTCCTGCCCCATGCTTGCCCATACGTCCGTATAAACAATATCGGCGTCTTTAACGGCTTCGACCGGATCGGAAGTAATAACAATTTTGCTTCCCATATAATCCGCATTCTTTTGGGAGTTATCCACTATTTCCTTTTTGGGCGTATATCCTGACGGCGAAGCTATAGCGATATCCATTCCCACTTTCGAACAGCCGTGAAGCAACGAGTGCGCCATATTGTTGCCGTCGCCGATATAAGCGAGCTTCAGCCCCCGCAGTTTTCTTTTCTTTTCAAGAATCGTAAAAAGATCGGTCAATACCTGGCAGGGATGAAGCAAATCGGTTAAACCGTTGATTACAGGGATATCCGCGTGTTTGGCTAACTCGACAACGTCGTCGTGAGAAAACGTTCTTATCATAATGCCGTTGAGATATCTCGACAATACCTTAGCCGTATCGTGTATGTTCTCAGATTTACCGAGTTGAAGGTCGGCCGGACCGAAATAAAGCCCGAGTCCGCCCAACTGGTAGATACCGGTTTCAAAAGATATTCTGGTTCTGGTCGAGCGTTTATGAAAGATCATACCGAGCGTTTTGCCTTCCAGCAGTCGATGAGGCTCGCCGGTTAATTGCTTTTCCTTCAAAGTTTTCGACAAGTCGAATATTTGATAAATTTCTTCTAATGATAAATCGTTGATGGAAATTAAATCTTTCCCTTTCATGTTGATTGCCATAAGTCACCTGAAATTTTAATTTAATGCAAAAATAAAAAAGATTTGGTTAGGACGGAATAATTCTTGTCCCGCAATTCTCTTTTTCTATTTCTTCTTCGTTTGTAATAACTGCTTCGTTGCCTGTTTTTTCTACAAATTGAATGGCGGCAAGAATTTTCGGGCCCATGCTTCCTGGCGGAAATTGTCCTTCGTCGTATAATTTTTTGGCTTCTGTAACGGTTAATTTATCGAGCTGCTTCTGATTTTCCTTTTTGTAATTTATATAGACCTTCGGCACGTCCGTAATGATATAAAAACGGTCGGCTTTTATTTCGCTTGCCAGAAGTCCCGACGCCAGGTCTTTGTCGATAACAGCTTCGATGGCTTCAAGATATTTCGTATCCTGATGCCAGTAGACCGGTATTCCTCCGCCGCCCACGCCAATAACGATATGACCTCGTTCGACCATTTCTTTTATTACCTGCTTATTCATAATATCTACTGGCTTGGGCGAAGGCACAACTCTTCTCCATCCTCTTTTGGCTGAATCTTCTTTGAATATCCAACCTTTCCGCGCGGATAAATCGTCGGCTTCCTCTTTTGAATAAAATCTGCCGATCGGCTTTGTCGGATTTTGAAACGCCGGGTCGTTAATATCAATAAGAACCTGAGTAATAATCGCCAGGACGTTTCTTTGAATGTCCGTCTTACTCATGGCGTTTCTCATTTGCCTTTCAATCATGTAGCCGATTCCTCCCTGGGAATCGGCTACGCAAATATCTAAAGGCATTTTGGGAATATTGAATTGATTGTAGCCGGCTTCGTTTCTCAGCAATATATTGCCGACTTGAGGACCATTGCCGTGAGTAAGAACGAGATTATAACCGTTCCGTAACAAACCGATCAATTTTTCGCACGTTTCAAGCGTATGCTTTTCCTGTTGCTCGATCGTTCCGGTTTCGTCCCCCCTCAGTAGGGCATTACCGCCCAGTGCGACAACGGCTATTTTATTCATAACAATCCTTTAGATCTTAATACGGACTCTAAAGTATTTTCGCCTTTTTCGTCGAGTTCATACATAACTCTCGTTGTCGGCTTGTTTATTTTGAGTATTCGTCCCAGATCTATCGGGGTGCCTATTACAACCGAGTCGCAATCTGTGCGATTGATTGTTTCTTCAAGATCTTTTATTTGTTGTTCGCCGTATCCCATTGCCGGTAAAAGGATTCCGATATTCGGGTATTTTTTGTAAGTCTCCGCAATCGACTTAACGGTGTAAGGTCTGGGATCTACTATTTCTTTTGCATTCAACTTTTGAGCAATTACAGTACCGGCTCCGTACTTCATTTCCCCGTGCGTTAAAGTCGGTCCGTCTTCAACAACCAGAACTCGTTTTCCGGTTATCAATTCAGGCTTATCGACCGTTATTGGAGAAGCCGCTTCGATGATTACTGCATTCGGATTTACATTGCGGACGTTTTCCCTGACTGTTTCGATGCCTTCTTTTGTAGCCGAATCGATTTTATTAATTATTACGGCATCTGCCATTCGAAGAGAAGTATTGCCCGGATAATATCTTAATTCGTGACCGGGGCGATGCGGGTCGACTACGGTGAATGTAAGGTCGGAATGATAAAACGACATATCGTTATTGCCTCCGTCCCAAAGGATAATGTCCGCTTCCTGTTCGGCTTGTCTGAGAATGGCTTCGTAATCTACGCCCGCATAAATTACGCCGCCCCTTGCAATATGAGGTTCGTATTCTTCCCGCTCCTCAATAGTGCATTCGTATTTGTCCAGATCTTCATAGGATGCAAAGCGTTGTACTTTTTGTTTAACAAGGTCGCCGTAGGGCATAGGATGACGAATTGCCACAACTTTCTTTCCCGCCTCGGACAATAATTTTACGATTTTTCTGGAAGTCTGAGATTTTCCGCATCCTGTTCTAACGGCAAGCACCGATACAACCGGCTTACTGCTTTTAATCATCGTTTCCTGCGCGCCCATTAATCTGAATGAAGCTCCTGCAGCGTTAACGATTGACGCTTTTGTCATCACGTATTCAAAAGGCACATCCGAATAAGCAAAAACCACCTCGTCGGCTTTGAGAGTTTTGATTAAATCGACAAGTTCGCTCTCGTCGTATATTTTAATTCCGTTCGGATAAAGTTTGCCCGCTAATTCTGCGGGATAAACTCTTCCTTCGATATTGGGAATCTGTGTTGCCGTAAAAGCGACAACTTCGTAATTCTCGTTGTCCCTGAAATAGACGTTGAAGTTATGGAAATCGCGTCCTGCCGCGCCCATAATAATTACTTTTCTTTTAGTCATACTACACCTCAGTTTATTTATTCTACAGTTACGCTTTTAGCCAAATTTCTGGGTTGATCCACATTCAATCCTCTCTTAACAGCCACATGATATGCAAGCAACTGAAGCGGAATAACGCTAAGAATCGGTTGAAGCATATTAATTGTTTTGGGTACTCTTATTACGTGGTCGACAAGTTTTTCAATATAATCGTCGTCTTCGTTAACAATAGCCAGAATTCTTCCCTTGCGCGCTTTCACTTCTTCGATATTGCTGATAACTTTATCGTAAACCGCGTCTTTTGTGGCAATAAAAACCACGGGCATATTTTCGTCTATCAATGCAATCGGGCCGTGTTTCATTTCGGCTGCAGGATAGCCTTCCGCGTGTATGTAGGATATTTCTTTCAGCTTGAGAGCGCCTTCCAGAGCGACGGGGAAATTATACCCGCGTCCCAGATAAAGGAAGTTCCTGCACGACATATATTCATCGGCAATTTTTTCTATCTGGTCGTTCGATTCAAGAATTTTTTTAACCTTTTCGGGCAACGATTGCATTTCGCGTATAATGTTTTGTCCTTCTATAAGACTCAGATTTTTTTTGCGCGCCAGCAGCAAAGTAATCAATGATAAAACCACCAATTGGGAAGTAAAAGCCTTGGTTGAAGCCACTCCAATTTCGGGACCAGCGTGTATATAAACGCCGGCATTGCTTTCGCGAGCAATCGAACTGCCGACTACATTACAAACTCCGAGACAAAGAGCGCCCTTCTTTTTGGCTTCCTTTAACGAAGCCAGAGTATCTGCGGTTTCTCCGCTTTGTGAAATAAATATTACCGTATCTTCAGGACGAATGATCGGGTGTCTGTATCGGAATTCCGACGCATATTCAACCTCCACCGGTATGCCAGCATATTCCTCCAGCATATACTCGCCTACGAGTCCGGCATGCCAGGATGTGCCGCACGCCGAAATTATAATTCTTTGAGATCGTACAATCCTGTCCTCGTATCCTTGAAGTCCGCCGAGTTTGGAAATTCCCTCCTCGTAAAGCAATCTGCCTCGCATCGAATTAAATATCGAATCGGGCTGTTCCATTATTTCTTTGAGCATATAATGCGGATAGCCGCCTTTGGTGATTTCGTCGACGTTCATGTCGACCTTATGAATTTCTTTTATTATTTCTTCGTCGTGAATTGTTTTTGCGTGGAAATGGTCTTTATAGATTTCGGCAATTTCGCCGTCTTCCAGATAAACGACCTGGCTTGTATGAACAATCAGAGCGTTCACGTCGGAAGCGATGAAATTTTCGTTCTTTCCTATTCCGATAACCAGAGGAGATCCTTTTCTGGCTGCAATAATTTTGTCGGGTTCTTCTTTATAGATAACTGCGAGTCCGTATGTGCCTTCAACTTCATTCAGCGCGTACCTAACCGCCTGGAATAAATTGTTTTTCAGTTTCAGATAATAATCGATAAGATGAGCCAGAACTTCCGTGTCCGTCTCGCTGACGAAGGTATAACCTTCATTAATCAAATTATTTTTTAGCGTTGAATAATTTTCAATAATGCCGTTGTGAATAATAAAGAGAGTTTGCTCTTTATTGCTGTGGGGATGCGCATTAGTTACGCTCGGTTCGCCGTGAGTAGCCCATCGGGTATGCCCGATGCCAAGATTGGCAGATATATTTTGTGAATAGACGTTTTTTTCCAGTTCGGAAACTTTCCCCTTTGTTTTGATTGCCCTACATTCTTCCCGACCGACTACCGCGATTCCGGCCGAATCGTAGCCCCGGTACTCCAAGCGTTTGAGCCCCTCGATTAAAATAGGAACGCAATTCTTGTCGCCAATATAGCCAACAATACCACACATAGATGGTTCTCCTATGTTTTGATGAAATAAAAATGAATTTCAATATAAGGAAATTAGTGGTCAGGGCAAGGACGCAACAGAAGGAGTTCCGAGGAAATAAAGAGTCTGTTTGTTTTATGAGGGTGCTTAATTAACATATTCACAAAAATTTGTTACCGGAATTTATGAAAAATTTTTGCGTATAGTCAATACCCCCTGAATCAATCCCATGGATTCCTTTTATAAAGATTATTCAAAGGATGAAATTCTTTTCGCCCGTCGGCATACACTGCGACCCATTCCGCCAGGCGTTTTCCCAAACGGCGGCACGCTTCAATCTCTTTATCGAGTCTCGGTTCGCCAGCTTGAACGGCGCCGTAATGCGCAGTAAACTGATGACCGCTATAGTCGGTAACGCCGAATACAAGAAAGCCGTAATTCATCAGAACAGTCAGGATCGACATGCAGGTTAATTCGCCGCCGCCTCCCCAACCGCCCTGGGAACTGAAAGCGCAGCCGATTTTACCGTCGATTCTTTGCCATTCCGGGAGCAAATCTTCCCAGAATTTTTTCATCCCGGAAGATAAAATACCCAGATGCGTAGGCGAACCGACAGCCACCCCGTCGCACCATATTATATCTTCTCTCGAAGCGGTTTCAGTATTCTTCAATCGTATTTCGGTGCCCGGAATTTGCGACGCCCCTTCCGCAACGTACTTAGCCATTTTTTCCGTGTTGCCGTCTTTGCTGTAGTAAAGGATAAGTACTTTGCCCATCTCTGCCCTGAAATAAATTCTTGTGTTAAACTTTTTTGTACCCTGCTCTTCAGGCAGTTTAAGAATAAAAAACTTATGATTTCAAAACTATGTCGTCGAGAGCAATTTTAGTAAATCTCATCGAATGCACTTTGTTCGGAACCGGAATGACGACCTGAGGTTTGACGTATTTTTCAAACTCGTCTCTGAATCTCTGAATCATAAATTTAACAGGCCAAGCTGCGGCATCACCGAGAGCGCATATAGTATTGCCTTCGATATTCTGAGCCACGCTTACCAGCAAATCGAGGTCTTTCGAAGTGCCGTTACCCTGATCGATTCTTTTCAGGATTTTTTCCATCCATCCCGTTCCCTCGCGGCACGGCGTACACTGCCCGCAACTTTCGTGATGATAAAAGTGAGTAATTCTTAACAAAACTTTAAGAAGATTCGTATCCTCGTCCATAACGATAACGCCGCCCGTACCGATAGCCGAACCCGCTTCTTTAAGCGATTCGGCGTCCATTCTAACGCCTTCGAGCCGGTCTCCTCTAAGCGGGGGCATCGAAGAGCCGCCCGGAATGACACATTTAATTTTCTTATTGCCCGGGACTCCGCCCGCTACATCATAAATTAATTCGGTTAACAAAATACCGGTTGGCAATTCATAAACGCCGGGCTTGTTCACATGCCCGCTAATGCCAAACAATAAAGTTCCGGGATGTTTCGGCGCTCCGATTTTCGAAAACCATTCCCATCCTTTCGAAATAATCGGCGGCACGTTAGTAATTGTCTCAACGTTGTTGATTGTTGTGGGGCATCCCCACAAGCCTTTTTGAGCCGGGAACGGCGGTTTAACGCGCGGGTAGCCTCTTTTTCCTTCTATCGAGTTCATTAATGAAGATTCTTCGCCGCAGATATAAGCGCCTGCGCCTTTATGAATATATAAATCGCAATAAAAATCGACGCCGAAAGTGTTCTTCATTTTTTCGCCAAGATAACCCTTCTCGTAAGCCGTATCGATAGCCTGCTGCATCAATTTAATCCATTTATGGTATTCGCCTCGAATGTAGAGGTATGCTGTGTTTGCTCCTATGGCATAACAAGCTATTATGACTCCTTCGATCAATTGGAAAGGATTGTATTCGAAAATTTGTCGGTCTTTGAACGAACCGGGTTCGCTTTCGTCTCCGTTAATGCACAGATATTTGGGCATGTCTGTCGTTTTGGGCATAAAGCTCCATTTCAACCCCGTCGAAAACGCCGCGCCGCCTCTTCCTCTCAATCCGGATTTCTTCACCTGGTCTATAATATCGTCGGGAGATTGCGAAAAGGCTTTTTTGGCGGCTTCGAAACCGCCATTTTGAAGATAGACGTCGATTTGATTTAAATTCGGTATTTCGGGTAATACAATTCTTTCCATTATCAATAGACCTGATATTATTTCAGAGAATTGAGAATTTCTTCTACTTTTTCTTTTGTCAGATTTTCATAGTAATCTTCGTTAACCGCTATCATTGGCGCATAGCCGCAGGCGCCCATGCATTCGACTTCTTCGATCGAAAATTTTCCGTCGGGCGTTACTCCCATGTTATCGACGCCGAGTTTGTTTTTAACCTGTTCCCAAATTTCGTAACCGCCCCGGAGCATACACGATACATTGGTGCAAACCTGAATATGATATTTGCCGACGGGTTTAGTGTGAAACATGGTATAGAAAGTAACGACGCCCAGAACGTCCACTTTGTCGATACCGAGCACGTCGGCAATTTCAGCCATTACTTCGTTTGTAATATAGCCGTTTTGTTCCTGAGCAATATAAATTGCCGGCATTACCGCAGCTAACGATTCAGGGTATTTTTTGCGCTCTTCTTCTATTCGCTTAAGATTTTCTTCGGTAAATTTAAAACTCATATTCAATTATTCCCGACAGCTATTCAAAAATAATTATTTATCGGCTTCTCCCATGACCGGGTCGAGACTTCCAATAATTGCGATAACATCGGAAATCATGGCGCCTTTGCAAAGTTGCGCTATTGCCTGTAGATTGCAGAACGAGGGCGAACGTATTTTCAGTTTCCAGGGATTTCCTTTGCCGTTGCTGACCAGGTAGAATCCCAATTCACCTTTCGGATTTTCCGCCGAAAAGAAAACGTCGCCTTCTGGAGGATTAATTCCGTAATTAATAATCATGAAGTCGTGTATCAACTCTTCCATCTTAGTATAAATTTCGGTTTTGTGAGGCAGCACATGTTTCGGATCGTTTGCCAGTATTTCCCCGGCGGGCATTTTATCCAGAATTTGATAAAGAATTTTGACGCTTTCACGAACTTCGTCGCCTCTCAGGAAATAACGAGCGAGGCAATCGCCTTCGGTATAAACGGGTATGTTAAAATCGATTTCGTCGTAAAACAAATAGGGTTTGGCTCTGCGAACATCGTAACCGACGCCCGAGGCTCTCAGATTCGGACCGGTAACGCCCAACTCGATTGCTTCTTCTTTGGATAAAACTCCTATTCCTTCAAGACGATCAATAAAAATCCTGTTTGCAAGCAGAAGCTTGTCCATTTCGTCCAATGCGGGGTGAAACTGGTCGAGAAACTCGCGTACCATTTTCAATGTTTCGTCGTCCGCGTCGGAAGCAACGCCGCCGATTCTCGTATAGCTGGTGGTAAATCGAGCGCCTGCAAGACGATCGAAAATATTTTGAATTTTTTCGCGTTCTCGGAAAGTCCACATAACCATCGTAACCGCGCCCACATCCATTGCATAAGTACCGATGGCGACCATATGAGCGGCGATACGCGATAATTCCGCTACCATCATTCGGATATATTGAGCGCGTTTTGGAGCTTCAATTCCCAACAGTTTTTCGACAGCCAGAACGTAAGCGACGTTATTGCACATTGTAGCCGTATAGTCGAGACGATCTGTATGAGGAATAAATTCGATATAACTCATCTCTTCGGCCATCTTTTCGTAGCCGCGATGAAGATAGCCGAGCTCGGGAACGCAATTGACAACGGTTTCGCCGTCGATTCGCAATACCAGTCTCAATACGCCGTGTGTGGCAGGGTGCTGAGGACCCATATTAATAACCATCTCATTTTCTAGAGCGTCTTCGACGGTTATATTCGAATCTTCCATTAATTTCTTGTAAATCTTTTCGTCGGTATAAACTTTTTTATTGTTCGTCATGGTTATTCCGGTTTTTCTGGCAGTGGTAATGAGCCCGGTATTCCTAAGACCGGAAATTCTTTACGAAGAGGATGATATTCAAAGCCTTCGGGCATATACATTCTTCTTAAATCGGGATGGTTGCGGAAATTGATACCGTACATGTCATAGGTTTCGCGTTCGTACCAATTTGCGCTACGCCAAACCGGGGTTACGGAATCAATAGCAGGCGGTTCTTCCGAAATATTCGCTTTGATTCTGAGATTAAAATTATTCTTAAACGAGTAGACATGATAAACAACCGTAAATCGATTTTTGCGCGTAGCCCAATCGATCGCCGTAACGTCTTTGCACATTACGAATTGGAGGTCTTCGTCATTTTTAAGAAATCCGGCAATTTCTACTATTTTGTTCGGGTCTACCGTAATAGAAACGTCGCCTCTGAATTCAGTAATTTCAAAAACCGATTCTTCAAATTTCGCTTTGATTTTTTCGGTAATATTTTTTTGATCCATATTGCCTATTTCTGAAGTTCTAATGATGGTTTATCCTGAAAATCCTGAGCGCGGGTTTTAGCGATTTTCTGTTGAATGGTCATAACCGCATTAATCAGATTTTCCGGTCTCGGCGGACATCCCGCGGTATAAACATCGACGGGCAGGAACTGGTCGATACCCTGAACAACGTTATAAGAACGATACATGCCGCCTGAAGAAGTGCACGCTCCCATAGCTATAACCCATTTGGGTTCGGGCATTTGGTCGTAAATTCTTCTGACGACCTGAGCCATTTTATAAGTAACCGTGCCTGCGACAATCATCAAATCGCATTGGCGCGGCGTGAATCTCATTACTTCGGAACCGAATCGGGCAAGGTCGTATTTAGGGTCTGCCGCAGCAATCATTTCGATGGCGCAGCAAGAAATACCCATCGGCATCGGCCAAACGGAGCTTTTACGAGCCCATGCTATAACCGCATCAATCGTTGTCGTAATAAAACCATCCTGCGTCAGCTTTGCTTCTAATCCCATTTCAATCCTCCTTTCATAAGGATATACAAATACCCGAGCTCAAGAACAATCAAGAAGATAAACATCGGCATAAATGCGAATAATCCGTGAGTATGAAACATATTCCTGAATTCAACAGCCCACGGATAAACATAAATAACTTCAATATCAAAAATTATAAACAACATTGCAACCAGGTAATATTTAACTGAAATTCGCTCGTGCGTACCGCCTACAGGGTCTTTACCGCTTTCATACGATAGGTTTTTGACTTTGTTGGGTCTGTAAGGTCCGAATAATCGTGAAGAAAAGACTATTGCAAGACTTACGATTACCGAAAATGCGAGCACCAGAAAAATTGGGAGATAGTCTAATAACATGAGTAAATCTATTTTTTTTATTTGGTAAAATAAGCTAAAAGAGGGTATAAAGTCAAAGTATCTCAATTAAAAAGAGGAGGCTTTCTCACCCGGAGTTAATTCCGAAATTGTCGCGGATAAGAAAGCCTTTCGGTTACGCCAATACGGCTGTAATTTTTTCGACTGCAGCGTCGAGGTCGGCGTAGTCGATCGTAAGAGGCGGCAGCAGCCTCAAAACAGTTGTGCCTGCGGGCAGAGTTACCACTCCTAGCGACAATAATTCGACAATATACGGTTGAACTTTTTCTTTCAATTCAATGCCGATCATCAAACCGATCTGCCGTATTTCTCTTACTTTGGATAGTTGACGAGCTTCGAGTTTTTCTCTGAAATATTTTCCTTTTGCGGCTGATTCTTCCCATAATTTATATTCCACCATAAAGTCGATGGCTGCAATTCCCGCGGCGCATGCGAGGGGATTTCCGCCGAAAGTAGAACCGTGCTTGCCTCTTTCGATCTGAATTTTGCCGGAACAGAGAAGCGCTCCCATTGGAAATCCGCCGGCAATTGATTTTGCAAGCGTCATCATATCGGCTTCAATTCCGTAATGTTCAATTGCGAACATTTTTCCGGTTCTGCAAAATCCGGTTTGAATTTCGTCAATAATCAGCAAAATATTTTTTTCGTCGCAGAGTTCGCGCACTTTTTGAAAATATTCCCTGTCGCCTATATTAATTCCTCCTTCGCCCTGAACCACTTCGAGAATAATGCCGGCGGTATCGTCATCAACCGCTTCGGCCAATTTTTCAAAGTTATTGTAAGGCACAAAAGAGAATCCGGGCACCAGAGGTTCGAAGGCTTCCCGGTATTCCTTCTTAAACGTTGCGCTCAAAGCTCCCATTGTTCTGCCATGGAATCCTTTCATGGCGGCAATAAAGTTTTTCTTTTTGGTAGTAAAGCGGGCGAACTTGATTGCGGCTTCGACAGCCTCGGCGCCGGAATTAGTTAAAAAAGCCTTTTTAAGATTTTTTGGCGCAACCGAAAAAAGTTTTTCCAGGAACAGCGCCTTTTTATCGTTATAGAATGTGTTGGCGCATGTAATGAGAGTCCGAGCCTGCTCGGCTATTGCCTGCGCTACTTTTTCGTTGGAATGACCGATATTTGCAACGCTGATTCCGGAAGACAAATCGATATATTCGTTTCCTTTGTCGTCCCACAATCTGGAATTTTTTCCTTTGACAAATACCACGTCCCTCATCGGATAAACGTCGATTTCGTATTGTTGCTGTAAAGCTTTGAAGTCTTTCATAATACACCTTTATGAAATTGTTGTTCCTTTTCCGTTTAGCGCGTCGTCAACAGGATGCGCCGTTCTGCCGTCGGATATTATTACGGTAGTAGGCGAGCCTTCGAATAATTTTCTAAGCGCGAGTATCTTTCTTTTCATTCTGCCTTCAACTTTCTGTTCCATAGCTTCGAGTTCATTTCGGGAAATATTATTAACCAACGAATCCGGATCGTTTTTATCGAGCAAAAATCCGGGAGCTTCGATCAGCGAAATAATTTTATCGGCATTAAATTCTTTCTGAAGGAGAGCCAGTATATCGTCGTTTTCGGAATTAACCGCAAAATTATTTTCGTCAATCAAAGGCACGGACAATACGGGAGTATAACCATTGTCGAGCAGAAGATCGAGTAGATGTTTATTGATCGATTTGGGTTTGCCCGAAAAGTCTCTGAGTAAAAGAGTTTTGCCGTTTTCCCGCACTCGAATGCCGCTGTTTCTTTTGGCTTCAACAACTTTTCCGTCCAGTCCGCTCAAGCCGACTGCATTTATTCCGTTCTGATGGCACAACTCGACAATTCTTTTATTTCTTAGTCCGGCATAAGTCATCATCATCAAATCGATTGTTTCTTCGGCGCTGAAAACCGAATCGTAACCGGAGACCGAAGTAACAACTCTTTTTTTGTATCCGATTTTTTCGCCAATTTGGTCGCGCAGCGCATTAGCTCCGTGCAGAATAATAAATTTTTCGTCGAGCTTAGCAAGGTCTTCGATTATTCCTTTAATATTAATATCGGCTCCGCCGCCAATTTTAATTAAAAGCATTTGAACTCCGTTATTGATTCGTTTTCAATTTTTTGCCAGCCGGATTCATCCGGAAAAGGGTCGGATGAAACGAGAACGATATTATCTTCAACCTTTTTGTGCATTGTAAAATAATCGGGATCTTCGCTGAACTTGGAATAGACATACGCGTAGTTTCTGTCCGCAACGATAATATTCATTGCTCTTACATAAGCGCTTTTCTTCTCGATAATCGACGCGCCTTTTAAGATAGCTTCTTTAATTGACCCTTTGTCGAATCTTTTGACGTAATTAAAAATTTTTTCGGCGCCAATTCTGCCTTCTTCTTTAATTCGGACGCCTCTCAATTCGCCGTTAAAAATAAAAACATATTTATCGTCGTAGAAAGGCATATTGTTTTCCACAACAATACCTTCGTCCCTGAAAGCGCTGCGGGCATGGGCAACTATTCTGTTTGTATAGCCGAATTGCGAGAGGTCGTCTTCCCAAATCGGTTTAATATTCTTATAAATTCTGCGTTCGCCATCGATCCAGTACGCCATACCCCATCCGTGCCCCTGATATTCCTTACTGTTTTTTGAAATAAGAGCAAATTTCTCGAGGTATTCTCCGGCATTAATTTTTTCTTTCGAATTAAGATAGAATAAACGGCACATTGTCAATCCGGTTAAATTGGATGAAGACCCGGGAATTCGAGTCCGGTTTTTTCGTCGAAACCGTTCATGATATTGAAAGCCTGCAGAGCTTGTCCGGCGGCGCCTTTCATCAAATTATCGATTGCGCTAATTACGACCAGTCTGTTCGACAATTCGTCTTTTTTAAAGCCGATATCGCAATAATTCGTACCCGCCAATAATTTCGGTTCTGGAAATCTGTAAATGCCTTCGTTTTCCTTTACTATTCTGATAAAAGGTTCGTCTGAATAATATTTACGATAAATTTTCCATATGTCTTTTTCTTCAAGATTTTCTTTCAGGAAGAGATGGCAAGTGGCAAGCAAACCTCTTACAAGGTCTATTGCCGTTGCGGAAAAATGGACGGTAATATTTTTCCCGAAACTCAATTCCTGAATTATCTCAGCAGTGTGTCGATGCCGCGTCGGCATATAAGAACGCACGACATTGCTGCGTTCGGGATGATGGGAACCTTCGTTGGCTTTATTGCCGCCTTCGCTCGAACCGACTTTCACTTCGATAACGGTTCGGTCTTCTTCAACCAAACCTTCTTTATAAAGCGGATACAAACCGAGAATCGACGCAGTGGCATTGCAACCCGCGCTCGATATATAATTTGCCTTTTTCATTTCTTCCCGATGAAGCTCGGGGATTCCGTAAACAAATTTATCTAACAGATCGGGACGAGCATGGTCGTGTCCGTACCACTTTTTATATTCCGCACCGTCTTTCAATCTGAAATCCGCGCTCAAATCGATTATTTTCGGAGCGAGTTTCATGAAGTCGTCAATTTTATTCTGCGAACTTTTATGAGGCAGGCAAAGGAATAAAACGTCGCACTCCTCGAGCTCGCTGACTGAGCTGAATTTTAACTGCGTCGCCTTGCGCAAATTCGGATGGACTTTATATACAAATTTTCCGGTATACGATTCCGAAGTAACCTGTTTAACTTCCGCATTCGGATGAAACAGCAATAGTCTCAGCAATTCGCCGCCAGTATACCCGGAAGCTCCGACAATAGAAACTTTCAATTTTTCCATTATTTTCCTCCGGCGACTTTTAATACATATTCGACCATTTTGGCTGGAATATTAACGCCCGTCGTATCGATGCTGTTTTTGTACTCCATTGTATAATTCACTTCATTTACCATGTATCCGTCATCGGTTTCGAAGATGTCGATAGCTACAATTCCGCCGCCTACGGCTTTAGCGGCGTTTAAGGAAATTTCTGCAATTTCATCTGTTACAGGGCAGTTGGTTGCTTTACCGCCGCGCGCCGTATTTGTAATCCAGTGAGGCGATGTTCTGTAAATTGCCGCGATGCATTCGTCGCCAACCACAAAGCTGCGAATGTCCCTTCCCTTTTTTTCGACATATTTTTGAATATAGAAAATCGAATGATGATAAGAGCCCAAAATTGTTTTGTGTTCCAGAATAGCTTCGGCGGCATCCCTGTCGTTAACTTTTGAAAGCAATCTTCCCCAGGATCCGACGGCGGGTTTGAGAACCACCGGATATCCCATTTCTTCAATCGCTTCCAAAGCCGATTCTTCGGTAAATGCGATTCTGACTTCGGGTTGGGGAACGTTGTTTTCAGCCAGAGCCACCGACGTCAAAAGTTTATCGCCGCAAATAGTAGCCGTTTTATAAGAATTCACGCATTTTACGCCCGCAGCTTCGAACAGTCGTAAACCGTGCAACGCTCTCGAGTGGTTTATACATCTTTCTACAATTACATCCACATCGAATTTGTCTTTACCGACATTAAATTTGACCTTTCTGTCGTCTATCATAACAAGTTCGACGCCTTTAACCTTATTAAATTCGTCGATTAAATATTTTTCATCTTTTCTTAATAATGAATGAAGTAAACCAACTTTCATTTTAATAATCTCCTCTTATTGTAATTTATTTAGAAGAGCTATAAAACATCAAATATGTTTATAGGTTTGGTGATGTTTTACAGCGTCGACGATATGTTTAAGTTCGGAAAGGTCAATTGTTCTGCCGCGTTGTCCGACGGCTTTAACTTCTTTTAGAATATCGTTCTGCATTTCTTCGTCAATCTCATTTTCGCCGATGAGACCGAGAGCGTATCTGAGAGATGCGATGCCCGACATATGGTCGAGAGCAAATTCACGCTGACGTCCCAGCAATTCTGGAGTCAGACTTTCGTAGTGCATCGGATTAATTGAAGCTGCGTGAGTGTGAACGCCGGCGCAATGCGTAAAAGCATTTTTGCCCGTCATCGGGAAATTATGGGGAATCGGAACTCCCGAATGCTTGCTGACGAGGTCGTACAATTCCGGTAATTTTTTCAAATTCCATCTGTTTTCTCCGAAATCAACCGTCAGAACGACCAAAAGTTGAGCGAGATCCGTAATCCCGGCGCGTTCGCCTAAGCCGAGAGTAGCCGCGTCGATTATATCGGCGCCCGCTCTGTAAGCGTCGAGCGAATTTGCCAATGCAAGACCTCTGTCGTTGTGGCAATGGACAGCCACTTTGGGATTCAAATTCCTTTTTGCGAATTCATCCTTCAGACGCGATATATAATCGTACATACTTCTTTTAGTGCCCGGAACCATATAGCCTGTAGTATCGGCAACGCTTATAATGTCCGCGCCCGCTTCTACCGCCGCAACAGCCGCAGTCACAACGTTTTCGAATTGAGAACGCACGGTATCTTCCGGAGTATAACGCACCAGCAAATCCGGTTTTTGGGATTTGGCGTATTTAATAACATCTGTAATTTGATTTATGGCCGTATTGAGGTCTTTCTTAAATACGTTATTAAGACGTTCGTCCGAAACGCAATAAAAAATGCCGATAAAATTAACGCCGCACTCGAGCGCCAGATCGACGTCGGCTTTTAACGATCTGGAATGAGCGCCCACAATCGCTTTGTAATCTTTTTGAGCAATCGATTTAACGGCGGCGTGTATTTCGGGAGTGACCATCGGGTGCCCCGCTTCGATTATATCGACGCCAACTTCGTCGAGCATATTTGCTATTGCAAGTTTAATGTGTTTATCGAAATAAACACCCGGCGTTTGCTCGCCCTCTCTTAATGTGGAATCGAGAACCCAGACCAATTATTCACCCCAGTCTTCTTCTTCTTGAGGGGCTTCGTTTAATTTGGGCGGATCTAACGAAACCACTTCGAGTTCGGTACCGCAATCGGGGCATTCGAGCAATTCGCCCACAACCGTTCCTTCGGCTAATTCTAATTCTGCGCCGCAGACCGGGCATTCTGCTTTCATAAAACAACCTCATTAATTTGGGAAAAATTAATTGCAAAAATAAAAAAATTTTTGCGCCTTTACAAAAATATAAAAATTATTTTTATGCACAATTATGCATAATTATAAATTTTTTTAATTAGCGCGAAATTTGCATTTTTCAGATTGCGCCCGGATCGAGCGCATTAAGATATGCGATTTTCAAAGAATCGAATTTCGCCCGGTTTTCTTCCGATATGCCTTTCGACGGCGGAATTTTTTCCCGGAAAGGATCCACCTGCCGTCCGTTTTTCCAGAACCTGAAACATACATGCGGGCCGGTAGCTAATCCGGTTTTGCCTACGTATCCGATAACCTGCCCTTGTTTAACATAAACTCCTTTACGGATTCCTTTTGCAAAACGCGACATATGCAAATATTGAGTGGTATACACCGAATTGTGTTTTATTTTCACGTAGTTCCCGTTTCCTCTGGTATATCCTGCGGCAATTACAACGCCGTCCCCGACGCTCATTATCGGAGTGCCGATAGGAGCCGCATAATCAGTCCCCAGATGCGCTTTGACCCGTCCCAGTATCGGATGAAGTCTGCGAGACGAATATCTAGACGATATCCTGCTAAACTTTAAAGGCGCTTTAAGAAATGCCTTCCTTAAACTATTGCCTTCTTCATCGTAATAACCGGCTTCTTTTTCGCCTTCAAAATAAAACGCGTTGAATTCGGTTCCCCGGTGGAAAAACCGAGCTGCCAGAATCTTCCCCGTTCCTACATATTGACTGTCCACATAAATGGTTTCATAATAAACCTTAAAGCTGTCGCTCGGCTGAATTCTGAAGAAATCGATTTGCCAGGCATAAATATCGGACAGTTTAATTGCCAAATCCACGCTTAGATTTTTTTTGTCGAGCGTTTCGTAAAGAGAATTGACAATTCCGCTCTCCGCAACTTTCAATTCAACATATTTTTCCTTTTCTCCTTTTGTAACCTTAATCGAATCGCCAAACTCAAAGACAACGTAGTTTATCATATCCTCGTCGTAAACAAAATATTTAGGCGTATTGAGCGAATCTTTATTTAAATAAATATTGTATGTATTGCCGACTTTAATGCTTCTTAAACTAAAAATACCGCGGGAGGCTTCTCTCATTTTATGAATCAACGAATAGTCCGCATACGGAGCCAATAGATCTGTAACGGTTTGACCCGCTTTTACTTTTCCCGAAACCACCTCGAAAGTATCGGCTACAATACCGTATGAATTTTTTTTATGTTTAACATTTTGGGTTTTTTCAGTTTTTTGAGAACAGGCTGAAAATATAATACCTGCGCACAAGAGCGCAATGAGAATTCGGGTTGTTTTCAACATAAAATCCGTTCAATGTATGATGATAACTAAAATTGACTTTTCAGTTTTGTAATAATATCGAGCGTTGAAATACCTTCCGCTTCGGCTGAAAAATTGGGAACGATACGATGTCTCAACACAGGGAAAAGAAAACTTTTAACATCGTCGATGTTCGGAGTAAATCTGCCGTCGACGACAGATTTTGTTTTTGCAGCCAGAATAAGATATTGCGAAGCTCTGGGACCGGCGCCCCAATTTACCCACTTATTAATAAACTCAGGTTTACCGTCGCCAGGTCTGGTCGCATTGACAAATTTAACCGTGTATTCTATCACGTTGTCTGCAACTGGAACGCGCTTAATCAAATTCTGGAATTCGATTATTTCTTCCGATGTGATAACTCTCTTCAGCTCGGGCAAGTAATCGCTTGTAGTTTGTTTAATAATTTCAATTTCTTCATAAATCGCGGGATAATCGAGCCAGAGACTGAACATAAAACGATCGAGCTGAGCTTCCGGCAGCGGATATGTGCCTTCCTGTTCGATCGGATTTTGCGTTGCCAGGACAAAAAACGGCTCTTCGAGTGTGTACGTTGTGCCTGCGGCTGTTACTCTATGCTCCTGCATCGCTTCGAGCAGAGCCGATTGAGTTTTAGGAGGCGTTCTGTTTATTTCGTCCGCCAAAACAATATTCGCGAAAAGGGGTCCCTTGATAAACTTGAAATTTCTTTTTTTTGTTGACAAATCTTCTTCGATAATTTCCGTGCCCGTAATGTCTCCCGGCATTAAATCGGGCGTAAACTGGATACGACTGAATTTCAAGTCCATTACCTCAGCGAGCGTTTTGATCAATAAGGTTTTTGCAAGACCGGGAACGCCGATAAGCAAACAATGTCCCCGCGAAAGCAGCGATACCAATAAGTTATCTACTATATCGGTTTGCCCAATAATAACTTTCGATATTTCGTTCCTTACATTATTAATTTTTTCGCTTAACTTTTCCGCGAGTTCTAGGTCAAATGAGTTGTTTTCTTTGTTTTTCAATTTTCTCCCTTGCTATAGTCTTATTTCCCAGTAGATTCTTTTTTTAATCTCCTGCATCCATTCGTTATATATCTTTTGTCTTTTATAATATTCGGCCAATCGTTTCAATTCGTCATAATCCTGTTCGAGATTCGGTTTGTGCTGAGGTATTCTCCGGATCAACTTAACGATATGATAACCGTAAGAAGTGGGATCAAGCTCCATTCTTTTAGGGTAAGAGATATCGCCTTCTTTCATTTTATAAATTAAATCGAGCAAAGATTTATCGAGCTGACTGGCTTCGAAAATACCGAGTTTGCCTCCGAACTTTGCGCTTTCTTTATCGTCGCTGTATTTTTTTGCGTAATATTCGAATGTATTATGACCCGCTAAAATACTGTCGCGGATTTCGTTAAGAAATTCGATAGCTTTCAGATCGGCTTCGTCGTCGGCTTTCAATTTTACGAGAATATGTCGTACGTGGATCGACTCGCCTCTTCTGTCGAGGAGTTGAATAATATGATAACCGACGGGAGTTTCGACGATATCGGAAATTTGATTGGGAGCGAGTGAAAATGCAGCCGCCTCGAATTGAGGATAGAAAACGCCGCGTTTAACATAGCCGAGGTCGCCCCCCTCAGATGCGCTTCCGGGATCGTCGGAATACTTTCTTGCCAAATACGCAAAATCGGCTCCTTGAATCAAGCTGTCGAGCAACGACCTGGCGAATTCGTACGCGCGCTTTTTTGTTTGCTCCCCGGTTTTAGGATTCTGGAAAATATGCGCCAGCTCGAATTTCTCCGGCACCATCCCGAGCGAATCTTTGTAGACTTCATAAAAATCTTCAACTTCTTTACGCGAAACCTGAATTTCTCCGAATTTTTTTTGCTGCAACATCTGAGCCATAAGATTCTTTCTGGTGTCGTCTCTCAGAACTCTTTTAATTTTTTCGACCGGCATACCGTAAGCTTCTTCGAGTTTTTCCTGCGAACCGTATTGTTGAATAAAATAATTGATTTGATAATCGAGCTGACTTTTTACCTGGTCGTCGGAGACTACAACCGAATCGAGTTCTGCCTGAGCGTATAATAATTTTTCTTCGACCATACGGATTAAAACGTTTCTGAGCAATGTCGAATCGATCTGAGGCAATTGTCTTTGCGCCGCTTCTACGTTTGCGCGAAATTCCAATTCCGATTGGAGTATTATATCGTTATCCACTACCGCCACGATTCTATCGATAGTTTGCTGCGCATAAATTCCCGATGCGAGCAAAAAAAACAAAAATATTTTTTTCATTCTGATTCCCTTTTAATTTCGGTTTCCATAACTAACCGTTCAATGTATTCTTTTATTTTTTCTTTCTGCTTGTACTGTCTATACCTTTCATAAACGACATCCTTTACTATTCGGTATTCCGGCAGAGTTCCTTTTTCATATTTTTTTAAGAACTGCGCAACGACATATTTACCCGGATTAACTTCCGTTACTACGCTGACTTCATTTTCATAGAGATTTTTGACAATGCGATTGAGAGCAACCGGGGTTATTTGATAATCATAAAAAAGTTTGTCGGTTTCATTTTCAATAATTGATTTGTTATCCCGAAAAACGTTGAGAGCTCTGTTCCAATCGCTTTCAATCAAAATTCTTCTGAATTCCCGCGCGCTTTCGGAATTATTAAACGAAATATAATTCAGTATGTACGCATCCTGTTGAAGGACAAAATCTTGTTTGTATTTATCGTAAAAATCGATCAAATCATTTTCTTCAATATTAACCGGATTTTCTTTCAAGTATTTTTCAATTAGTATGGCGCCTGCAAGTTCTTTTTTTGAATTGTCTATTAATCCGACATAATAATCGGATTCTGTAACGCCTTCCTCAATTGCTTTTCGGTAGAGCACTTCTTTTTCGATCCAGTCGTTAATAAATTGCTCCCGATACATTGACCTTGAGGCGCCTTCTCCAATCTCCTTTTCTATATCTTCTTCAGTCAATACAGCGTCGTCTATGCGCACCACTTCGTCGCCAATTTCTCTTTTTTGTTCGCACGCGACTAACAACAGCGTCAGCAATGCAGCAATATACGCGCTATTTTTTAACAATTTCAGCGAGTTTGTCATAATGATATTCCGGATGATACAATTTTTTCAATCTTTCTATATATTCGTTTTCAAGACGTTTGCTTTCTTTTTCCTGCAGAATGCCCGTAATTTCGTTGCGCGCTTCGTCAAACGTTTTAATTCTCGCGGGTTCATGTTTTATTAATTTCAAAATCACCCAGTTGCCTTTGAATTTAAACGGTTCGGAAATTTTACCGACCTCTCCGAGTTCGAGAGCCTTGTCCGGCAGACTTCCGTCGTTTTTAACTTCGACCAATTCCGATACGATTGTTGAACGGGTATACTTGGAAGCTAGCGAATCGAAATCCGCTCCTGATACTAACTCTCCGTAAATAACATTTGCAAGCGAATCAGACCTAACCTGTATTTGCTTATATTGAACCCGGTCGTTCAGTTTAAAGTTTTCCTTGTTCTTCTCATAATAATTTTTTGCCATTGTGCTGTCGATATTAACTTTCGACCAGACTTCTTCGTCAAGTATCTTAAATAAATAGACGCCTTTCTCGTATTCATCCATCAAAGAAGCAAATTGAGCATTCACCTTATCGTAATTCATCACTTCGTCCCGCACTGCAAGTTCGTCGGAATATTCGTCAATAGAATTATCTATTATGGTTTCGCCTACTTTTCCTCTCGTAATTTTCTTTTTAGTTATCATAAAGTTGAACAATGAATCGACGATAACGTCTCTACCGTTAAGTTTGAAAACGGGCATATTGCCGAATTCGTTATGGATTTTGCAAGTCCAGTAGTCGTCTCCCATTTTCATCGAATCGACGTTTTCCAAAATTTTGTCGATTGTAGACTGCACGATTGTAAATCCTGCTTTTTGTTTCAGGCTGTCGATAAATTTACTCTTATCGTAATTATAGCGAGTTTTTTGATAAATGTTTTTCAACTCTTCTTTAATTTCGTCAATCGGCGGCGTCGGTTTTTCGTCGGTAGCTTCGATTATATGATAGCCGAATCGTGTTTTGACAATCGGAGAACGCTCGCCCACTTTCAATTGAAAAGCTGCGTCTTCGAATTCTCTTACCATTCTCCCTCTCGCAATGAAACCGAGGTCGCCCCCTCTTTTCGAACTGAATTTATCGTCAGAATATTCGCGTGCAAGTTCTTCAAAATCGCCGCCGTTGTTCAACTTCTCATTCACTTCGAGAATTTTATTATAAGAAGCTGCCGTATCGACAACTTCGTTGGAGTCCATTACGGAAGCCATGATATGTCGAATTCTTATCATATAGCGGCGGGGCTGTTTTTCGAGAATCTTCAGAACATGATAAGCAAAATTCGATTTTACCGGTTCGGGATAAACCGAGCCGGGCGCAGTCGCATATATAGCGTCTTCGATTTCGGGGAACGGAATGTCGCCCGCCGTAATGTATCCGATTACACCGCCTTTATTATTCGTAAATTTATCTTTTGAATACGCATTTGCCAAAGCGGCAAAATCCTCGCCATTATTAATTCTTCGTATTAATTCTTTACCGAGCGCGATTATGTCTTCTACGGTTTTACCCGAGTCGGGTACGAGCATTATATGAGCGACTTTAAATTCGTTTTTTCTTTTATCGTAAAGCCTTTCAATACCGGGCTTAATAATTTCATTTTCATAATAGAGCGCAGCGCCGATATTAACTTTGTAATCCGTCAATTCCTTTTGCAAATCTTCGTCTTGATAATAGCCTCTTACCCAGGCGTCTCTTAATTTCATTCTGTAATTGACATAAAGGTCGAGGAAATTTTTATAACTGTCGAGCGAGTCACCGGCGTCTTTTTCAAGCGCGGCATTTTTTTCGTAAGCTTTTTGAAATTCATCCAGCGTAATTTCGTTGTCGCCGAATTCGGCAACTACTATTTTGGAATTTTGAGCAGAACATGCAGATATTACAATAATGAAAATCAGACTCAGAATTTTGACGAATTTTGACGACATGAGATTCCTCCCGTTATTTTTAACGCTTCTTTTTAACATTCAAATTGATTGGAAACGGCTTGGTATTACGTTCCCAGAAATAACCATAATTATAACCTTGAATATCGGAATTTGTTTCTGCTAATTCCAATCGCTTTTCGGTAAGGCAAGCGAAATAATTATCAGCTTCGATACCCACATATTTTCTGCCCAGTTTTTTTGCAACGACCGACGTGGTGCCGGAACCTGTAAAAGGATCGAACACAATATCGTTTTCGTCGCTGCTGGCTAAAATCAATTTAGCTATTAACTTCTCGGGTTTTTGAGTGGGATGCTCGGTATTTTCCGACATCGACCAAAAAGGCACCGATATGTCAGTCCAGATATTGGAAGGATGCGTCAATCTGTAATTCCCGTTTTCTACTTCAATCCAGTCCTTTGGCAATCCGTTCGCATCCCTGTAGGGAGCAATTACTTTTTTAATCAGTTTAACTGCGTTTATATTGAATTTATATTTATCAGACATTGTGCAAAACCAGATATCTTCGGAATTATTTTTCCAGTTTCTTAACGACCCCCGCCCTTTCTCTCTTTCCCATGTGATTCTGTTACGCACAATAAAATGCCTAGTGAGAACATTAGAAATGGATATCGAAGTGTACCAGTCGCCGCAGAAGTATATCGATGCGCTTTTTTTCAGGGACGGTTTAAGAGCGGTAATAATTTTATCGATCCACTCGGAATATTTATCGATGCTTCTCGAAGTAAACTTTATAGAATTGAACGATTTATTCAAATTATACGGCGGATCGAGTATAAGAAGGTCTACAAATTCTCCGGGTAAATATTTAACCGCTTCGAAAAAATCCTGGTTTATCGTTTTGTTAATCAACGAATTTACGTCCGTATTCGAGTCGAGTCTAATAAGTTTTTTCGAATAAAGATTTATGTCTTCATTATCAAGGATAATAGTCTTGTTCCTCGCCTTCGCCTCTTTGCCCGCCTTCATATCAATAATCCATAATATTATTTAGCAAGGCGTCCCGGTGAAACGGAAGAATCTATTTCTACGATTTTCACTTTGTCTTTTTCGTCCGTATCGAGCGCCAGAATCATTCCTTGCGACTCGATTCCGAAAAGCTTCGCCGGTTTCAGATTTCCGACTATCAACAGGTTCTTCCCAATCAATTCTTCAGGGCTGTAGCTTTTAGCAATTCCCGCCACCACCTGCCGTTCGCCGTCGCCGGTATTCAATTTTAATTTAAGGAGCTTGTCGCTCTTCGGCACTTTTTCGGCTTCGATAACTCTGGCTGCCATCAGTTTAATTTTTTTAAAGTCGTCTATGGAAATCAATTCGTCATCTTTTACAGGTTCTTCCTCATCGAGTTTGGAAATCTGTTCGTCGATAATTTTGTCTTCAATTTTAGTAAAGAGTATTTCGGGTTTCTTCAATTCCTTACCCGGTTCGAGACGGAATTGACCGGCTTCATACCAGGGAGCTCTTTCGACGTCGAGCATATTGAATATTTTTTGAGACGTAAATGGAATTACCGGTTCAAATATTTCCGCCAGTGTGTAGATTGTATTAAGACAAATATTAATCGTCGTAGCGCATCTGTTTTTGTCTTTCTTGACCGTAATCCAGGGTTCGGAATCGTTGAAATATTTGTTTGCCGCTCTTGCCAAACTCATCATTTCAAATACGGCGTCTTTAATTTTATATCTCTCGATTAACTCGCCGACCTTTGCGGGATAATTTTTAACAAGTTCTATCATTTCTCTGTCGATATCCAGAAGTTCATTAACAGGAGGAACTTTTCCTTCGAAATGTTTGAAGGCAAAAGTAAACGTACGATTAATGAAATTTCCCAGAATGTCTGCAAGTTCGCCGTTATTACGCGACTGAAATTCCTTCCAATAAAAATCGGTGTCCTTGTTTTCCGGCAGGTTTGCAGCCAACGTATATCTCAAAGGATCCGGAGGAAACATATCGAGGAATTCCAGAACGTCGACACCCCAGCCTCTCGATTTTGAAAACTTCTTACTTTCGAAATTAAGGAATTCGTTAGCCGGAACGTTTTGCGGCAGAATATATTTGTCTTCATTGTAATCGTTCCATGCCATCAACATAGCCGGGAAAATTATTGTATGAAAGACGATGTTATCTTTTCCAATGAAAGCGACATATTTTGTATCGGGATTCTGCCAGTAATTTTTCCACAGATCCGGTTGATTTCTTTTTTCCGAGAGTTCCTTGGTCGCCGAGATATAACCGAGGACAGCTTCGAACCATACGTAGATTACTTTTCCTTCGGCATTTTCCAATGGAACTTTGACGCCCCAGTCGAGGTCACGGGTTACCGCCCTGTCTTTCAATCCGTCTTTAAACCAACCGCGGCAATATTGAAGCACATTTTCTTTCCAGCCGTATTTTTTGTTCATCTCGTCGATATATTTTTCAAGACGTTCCTGAAACTTACCCAGAGGGAAATACCAGTGCGAAGTTTCTTTCAAAACTGGCGTTTCGCCTGTAATTTTGCTTTTGGGATTTTTCAACTCCGATGGTTCATACAACGAGCCGCATTTTTCGCACTCGTCGCTTCTGGCTTCTTCATTGCCGCATTTCGGACATGTGCCTTCCACATACCGGTCGGGCAAAAACATTTTGGCTTTCGGATCGTAAAACTGCATCGATTTTTTTTCGACGAGCAGTCCGTTGTCGTAAAAGCATTTGAAAAATTCCTGCGCCGTTTTATGGTGAATCGGTATGCTGGTTCTCGAATAGATATCGAAACTCATACCGAATTTTTCGAACGCCTGTTTATTCAGCTCATGATATCTGTCGATAATTACTTTCGGA
Source organism: Melioribacter sp. (assembly GCF_049325435.1). Taxonomy (NCBI): domain Bacteria; kingdom Pseudomonadati; phylum Ignavibacteriota; class Ignavibacteria; order Ignavibacteriales; family Melioribacteraceae; genus Melioribacter; species Melioribacter sp. The sequence goes on from NZ_JBMOLD010000010.1 coordinate 51,786, forward strand.
CTAACTTTTTCTTTATCCGCAGTAATAGTTATAGGCACGCCGTGCTCATCCGAACCGCAGATATAAATCACATCGTCGCCTTTGAGTCGTTTGTAACGGACATAAATATCGGCAGGTAAATAAGCTCCGCTCAAATGACCCAGATGAATTCTGCCATTGGCATAAGGCAGAGCCGACGTAACCAGCACCTTTTCTTTTTTCAATTTTTCACTCATTTTTATTTATGATTGAAGACAAATATAAGAAATTTCCCAGAATAAGAATTGCGGCAGGCTGCGCTCTAAAATGATTTGCGATATAAATTGCCCGGTGATTTAGACCACCGGGCGCCGAGGTTAATTTTATAAATCGAAGAATGAATTATCCTTCCAAACCTTTATACATTTCGTCGATTAAATCGCGATATCTTTCTTCTATTACTTTTCTTTTAACTTTTAACGACGGCGTAAGCTCGCCGTCTTCTATCGTAAAGGGTTTATCGAGCAGAGTAAATTTGCGCACCTTTTCGAACGACGAAAGTTTTTTCTGGAATTGTTCAAGCTCCTTGTCGAGCAATTCATAAATTTGTTTCATTTTAACGAGTTCTTTTTCATCTTTATACTGTATTCTGTTGGCGTCGGCGTATTCTTTCAGAGCTTCGAAATCGGGAACTATCAGAGCTGTGATAAACATCCTGCGGTCGCCGATGATTACAAATTGTTCGATATATTTACTTGCAAGAAACATGCTTTCTATCGGAGTCGGAGCCACATATTTACCCTGACTGGTTTTGAACAAGTGCTTTTTTCTGTCCGTAATAATCAAAAAGCCTTCAGCGTCAAAGACGCCTATATCGCCTGTATGGAGCCAGCCGTCTTTAATCGTCTCCTCCGTTTCTTTTTTATTTTTATAATATCCCTGCATAATATTCGGACCGTGAGCCAGTATCTCCCCGTCTTTAGCAATTTTCACTTCGACGCCCGGCATAGGCTTCCCCACGGTTCCGAATTTATAGTCGTTTAATCTGTTAGCCGCAATTACGGGAGACGATTCCGTCAATCCGTATCCTTCGATTATGAGAATGCCGGCGGCTTCGAAAAATATTCCCAGTTCCCTGGCTAAAGCCGCGCCGCCCGATATAAAGAACCTCATTCTTCCGCCTGTTCTTTCGCGCAGCTTAGAGAGCACAAGCTTGTCGGCAAGTTTATGCTTCAGAGTCAATGAAACGGGAATCGGTTGGCCGGACTTTCTTGCCAATTGATATTCTTTTCCGGTTTCGATTGCCCAATTAAATATTTTCTGTTTCTTTTCGGATTGACTTTCGATATTTCTTTTGATTTTAGTATACATTCTTTCGAATAATCGCGGCACTGCCGTCATAATAGTCGGTCGTATTTCGAGCATGTTCGATGCGATTTTTTCAATCGATTCCGCATATGCAATAGTTCCGCCGCACGAAAATGCCGTATAATACCCAGCCATTCTTTCGAATATATGACACAGCGGAAGGAACGACAGGAATGTGTCTGTTTCGTCAATATCGAAAATTTCATGAGCGGCTTTGATATTAGATACAATATTTTTATGAGTAAGCATAACGCCTTTAGGCTCGCCGGTAGTACCCGAAGTATAAATAATCGTACAAAGTTGATTTTCCTCTACAAGTTCGCTCTTATCCTTAAAATATCCGGGATTTTCTTTGCGAAATTCTTTACCCATATTCAGAATATCTTCAAAAGCGTAAACTCCCTTGTCCGGCGATTTTTCGGCGTTGTTCATTACTATAATAAACTTGAGGTGTTTACACTTGTCCTTTATCTTCAAAATTTTGTTGAGATGAAATTTATTGGAGACAAAGATGCCTACCGCTTCCGAATTATTGAGAATAAACTCGATAGAATCGGAAGTCGATATGGGATACAAAGGAACGTCGATAGCCCCGAGGCCCAGGATAGCCATATCCGCATAGACCCATTCAGGTCGGTTTTCTGAAATAATCGCAACTTTATCGTCTTTTTTTACTCCCATCGAAGCCAATCCGCAAGCCAACAATTCCGTTTTTTCATACAGTTGATCGTACTTTATGTCGATCCATTTATCTTTGTCTTTGTATTTCAAGGCAGGTTTGTCTTTCCCTTTGCCAAATTCAACCGCTATGATATGAAATAATTCAGGAATTGTTTTAAAATCTTTAATAATAGGCATATCATCTCCCTAAAATGTTTTATACAAGATAAACTGACAAAATAAAAAAGGCAATCGAAAAAGAGCGAGCGCTCATTTCGATTTTATCCTGACGATATTTTTGCTATAATTACGGATTAAAATAAATACAGTATGCAATTTTTAAGAAAACTATACGATTGGGTGCTTCACTGGTCGGAGACACAGTACGGAGCCGCGGCATTGTTTGTATTGGCTTTTGCCGAAGCGTCATTTTTTCCTATACCGCCCGACGCGCTTCTGATAGCTCTCGTACTCGGTTCAAGAGAAAAAGCGTTCAAGTTTGCTTTAATTTGTACTGCCGCTTCGGTAGCCGGAGCCACCGCCGGATTCGGTATCGGCCACTACTTATGGTGGGATTCTCCTGAAAATTTTTCGGCTTTAGCCAACTTCTTTTTTGCTAACGTACCCGGCTTTACGAAAGAATTATTTTTTAATGTACGCAACCTCTATAACGAGTGGAATTTCTGGATTATTTTTACCGCAGGTTTTACTCCCATACCTTATAAAGTTTTTACAATCTCCGGCGGAGCATTCGATATAAACTTTCTCCTTTTTATCACAGCCTCGGTTGTAGGCAGAGGACTTCGTTTCTTTCTGGTTGCTGGACTTATATGGAAATTCGGCGAGCAGATAAGAACTTTTATCGATAAATATTTCAACACACTAGCTATTCTTTTCACCGTATTGTTAATAGGCGGGTTCGTTGCAATTAAATATCTAATTTAATCCGCTAATATTTTTCCGTCGAGTACCGGAGTAACGCATATCAAAGGGTTGTCCGGCGTTTCGAAATAGTCAAAAATTTCTTCGTACAATTTGTAATGATAACCTTTGGATTCGAGACGGGAAAATTTTCTGTAGGAAATAAATTCACCCTTTTCATTAACGGGCGCTTCGAAACGGACGGCGCGCATGTAATCGCTTTTTGCCTGACGTTTAAGAAAATTTATTTTGTCGGCGTCCGAGCCTTCGACTTCGTACGAAATCGCCTTAAATCCGACTACGTCCTTGTTTTCTATTTCGACATAAATATTTAATATGGTTTCTTTCATAATAAGAAAGGCCGCCCATTAGAATTGCAGGGCAGCCTCATTTTCCCTACAAATTATTTTTTGTTCGGGCCGACCATATTTTCCGGTCTAACGAATTTGTCGAATTCCTCTTCCGTAAGCAATCCCAGTTCAACGGCGGCTTGTTTAAGGGTTTTGTTTTCGGCATATGCTTTCTTTGCAACTTTGGCGGCGTTGTCGTATCCGATAACGGGATTCAGCGCCGTAACAAGCATAAGCGAATTATTCAAATGCTTGTTAATTACTTCCCGGTTCGGTTTTATTCCTACCACGCAATTATCCGTAAAGCTCTCGCACGCATCGGCGATTAGCCGTATCGATTGCAGTATATTGAAAGCAATAACAGGCATAAAGACATTCAGTTCAAAATTACCGCTGGCGCCTGCGAAGTTTATCGTAACGTCGTTGCCGAATACCTGCGTACAAACCATCGTCATGGCTTCGGATTGAGTGGGATTTACTTTGCCTGGCATAATTGAACTGCCGGGTTCGTTCGCGGGTAAAACAATTTCGCCGATTCCGCAGCGTGGTCCGGAGCCGAGCCAGCGAACGTCGTTTGCAATTTTCATTAAAGAAGCCGCTATTGTTTTCAGAACTCCGCTTAATTCCACAAGGGCGTCTTTACCCGCCATAGCTTCGAATTTATTCGGCGCCGTACGGAAAGGTTTGCCTGTAAGCTCCGAAATTTTTTGCGCCGCTTTAACCGCATAATCAGGATGTGTATTCAATCCGGTGCCCACGGCCGTTCCTCCAAGAGGTACTTCGTAAAGGCGATTCAAAGCGTCGTTTATTCTTGCCAGTCCGTTGGTTAATTGTTGCGCGTATCCGGAAAACTCCTGTCCCAATGTCAACGGCGTTGCGTCCATCAGATGCGTCCTACCGATTTTAATTATCGATGAGAACTCTTTCGCCTTTTCCTGCAGCGCGTCTCTTAATTTTGTTATCATGGGAATCAGACGGCGGTGAATTTCTTCAACTGCCGCAATGTGAATAGCCGTCGGGAATGCGTCGTTCGTGGATTGGGATTTGTTAACGTCGTCATTGGGATGTATGGGAGTTTTGCTGCCGAGTTTTCCTCCGGCAATTTCAATAGCGCGATTAGAAATCACTTCGTTTACATTCATGTTGGTCTGCGTACCGCTGCCGGTTTGCCATACCACCAGCGGAAAGTGTTCGTTCAATTTTCCCTCGATCACTTCGTCGGCGGCTTTAATTATCAGGTCTTTCTTTTCCTCCGGTAAAAGTCCCAACTCGTTATTTGTCAATGCGGCTGCTTTCTTAACAATTGCAAGGGCTCTTATCAATTCGAAAGGAAATCTTTCGCCCCCGATTTTAAAATTTTGTAACGACCTTGCAGTCTGCGCTCCGTAATATTTGTCTGCGGGAACTTTAATTTCCCCCATGCTGTCGGTTTCAATTCTGTAATCCATCTTTGACTCCGTTAAATTAGATTGTATGTCACAAATTAATGGAATGAATAAATTAATGCAATCGTTAAAACCGTTACCTGGATAGCGGAAAACGGCGGGCTCCTATAAATCTTTTCTTGTAATAATCTTCGTCCAATGAAGAGATGGTAACGCCCAGGGTTCTGCTCGAATGAACGAATTCCCGGTTCCCGAGATAAATTCCCACATGTCCTGGATAACTTCGTTTGGAAGTATCGAAAAATACCAGGTCGCCGAATTTTAATTCGTTTTCATCGACGCTTGCACCTGCGGCAAATTGTTCTTTTGCAGTGCGGGGCAAATCTACGGAAAAGGCGCTCAATATATGCTTGGTAAACGCAGAGCAATCAATGCCTTTATCCGTATTTCCGCCGTACTTATAAGGAGCGTCGATATACTTTATTACTTCGAGAAGCAATTTTTCCCTGAACGAAAGAGGCGCGCCGGAGCTTACCGTAGTTCTGTATTCCTCTATAAATTCTTCTTTATTAATGGAATTGATTTCTTCCGGCAATTCATCGAACTCAGAAACTTCGGAATCCGGAACGGGGGCTTTATAATTTAACGTGTCGCTTTTAAAGTTATCTTCGGAAGTAAATCTGGGGGTACGGTTCGCTTCTTCCTTTTTTTCTTTCGGTTTGTTATACCTGACCGAGGAAGAAGTGGAAGAGCATCCTGTTATCAGGATAAATGAAATGAGTAAAAGAGATATTGCTATTTTTACGGGCATCCGAGTTTTATCCCAGATATGCTCTTAGGTTTTTACTCCTGGACGTATGTCTGAGACGTCGGATAGCTTTTTCCTTAATTTGACGGACTCTTTCCCGCGTAAGATTGAACTTTTCGCCAATCTCTTCGAGCGTCAGGGAATGCTCGCCGTTCAGTCCGAAATAGAGTTTTATGACCTCTGCTTCTCTGTCGGTTAAGGTTGATAACGCTCTTTCGATTTCTTTTTTCAGGGATTCCGACATCAAAGTTTGGTCCGGCGATGGCACTTCGTCGTTGGGCAGTACGTCGAGCAAACTGTTTTCTTCGCCCTGGCTGAAAGGCGCATCCATCGAAATGTGTCTGCCGGCATTTTTAATTGCGTCGGCTACTTCGGAAACGTCCATATTCAACTGTTCGGCGAGCTCTTCGGCGTTGGGTTCCCTTTCGAATTCCTGTACCAGATTGCTGTAGGCTTTACCGATTTTATTAAGCGCGCCTACCCTGTTGAGCGGAAGACGAACGATTCTCGACTGTTCGGCAAGCGCCTGAAGAATCGATTGACGGATCCACCAAACCGCATATGAAATAAATTTAAAACCGCGGGTTTCGTCGAAACGTTTTGCAGCTTTAATCAATCCCAGATTGCCTTCGTTTATCAAATCACCGAGCGACAGTCCCTGGTTTTGATACTGTTTTGCAACCGAGACGACGAATCTCAAGTTTGCCTTGACGAGTTTTTCCAGAGCTTTCTGATCGCCTTTTTTTATTTTAATAGCCAGTTCAATTTCGTCTTCTGGAGTAAGTAATTCAACTTTGCCTATTTCCTGCAGATATTTATCGAGAGAAAGACTTTCACGGTTTGTAAATTGTTTTGTGATTTTCAAGGTTCCTCTCCCCTATCTATTTTTCTGTATTAATGGAATCCACGATGCCGACAATCGAAGCGTCTACAGGAGCCATCTCCACATCGAGCGGGATTACCGCTTCGCTGGCCGTAACGTAAAAAATAACTTCCCCCGGTCCTGCGCCCACCGTATCGAGCGCAATAATCGGACTGCCGATCTTTTCCAAATCACAGTTGACCGGCTGAACCAACTGCATCTTATAACCTGCGACGGCGTCATACTTTCGAGTAGCCCAGATTGTTCCGATCACTTTTCCCAGGTGCATTAAATAATACCTACTTATTATCGTTAATTGCGACGTCAAGTTTATCTACAATAGCCATTATAACAGCGTCGACCGGTTTGTTCTTTGTAAAAGTAGTTTGCCTTGCCGAACTGCCCTGAGCCACCAAAACAGTTTCGCCAATTCCCGCGCCCACGGAATCGACAGCTATTACCGTTGAAGATTTTGGAGTCAAATCGAGATTCAATTCACGGACGATCAAAAACTTTGCGCCTACCAAATTTTCGTCCTTGCGGGTTGACCAGACTGTTCCAATTACCTTTCCGAGTACCAGAACTACCTCCCTGTTTTAATTTCCTCCGGGTCAATTATTTCGACTCCGGACTTCAAATACTTTTCTTTCTGCCTTGTAACCAGCGGTAAATTATTGTTTAACGCCACAGAACAGATTAAAGCTTCACGAACGCCTGCAACTTTATTAAAAAATTTTGAAATGTTCAAACTGTATCTCGAATTTAAGCCGAGCACTTTAAGCGACGTAAGCAGACGCTGAACCGCTTCGTTCCGGGTTTCGTTGTTAGCGTTGAAAAAAAGTTCGGCGGAATTTATTACGGTTGTAAAACAAAGTCCCCTCTCCATAAGCATTTCAAGCGCCGTTCTTTCTCCCGAGTCGGACTCAAGGTATTCTATCAATATCTCCGTTTCTATTAAATATTCATGTTTTTTGTTTTCCATATTAATACCAAATAAATCCCTTTCCGAAGTTCTCTTGTTTCAAAATTCCTTTAACCTTCAAAAAATCATAGACCGACGAATACGGTATTCCCTGCGTATTTTTAATTGTATCTATCAGCTCCGCAGAGAATCCATCGAGTATAGCCGTCTGTCTTGCGTCGTAAAATATAGATACGTAAAATTCTTTGATATTATTATTTTTAATTTTGTCGACAGCAGCGTCGGGTAAAGTTACGCTATTGTTTTCCTCAAGACGCGCTTTAAATGAAATGATTTCAGTCAAGTTATCTTTATCCATATAAAAAGCTATTTCCTTTCAAATCGTTATTAACTTTAAAATAATGAGCGACAGTTTGAGCAACGTCCGCAAAAGTATTTCTAATGCCGAAATTGCGAGACGGTTCTTCTTTTGAATAAAAAAGCAAAGGAACATATTCCCTGCTGTGGTCGGTGCTCGGAGTAGTCGGGTCGTTACCGTGGTCGGCGGTTAATATCAATCTGTCGCTTCCATCCATTTTATTCAATAAAGACGGCAAAAAATCGTCAAATTCTTTCAACGCCCCGGCAAAACCCAGCGGATCGTTGCGATGGCCGTAATACACGTCGAAATCGACAAGGTTAACAAATATAAAAGAGGAAACGTCTTGCGAACAGACCTGTAGCAGTTTATCCATCCCTTCGGCGTTTGACTTTGTCTTATAACCCGTTTTGATTCCCCGGTAATTAAACAAATCGTTTATTTTACCGATGGCAATCGTATTCACATTATTATGATACAGATAATCGAGTATAGTATACCCGAACGGATCGAGAGAAAAATCTTTTCTGTTTGTAGTGCGCCTAAACTTACCCGGCTTTCCGATAAAAGGACGGGCTATTACCCTAGCGACGGCATTATCTCCGGTCAATACTTTGTTCCGCGCTATTTCACATATTTCATAGAGCCTTTCCAGCGGAATAATTTCTTCATGAGCTGCAATTTGAAATACGGAATCGGCGGATGTATAAACAATCGGGTATGAAGTTTTTAAATGCTCTTCTCCAAGTCTTTCTATAATTTCCGTGCCGGAGGAGGGTATATTGCCGAGAGCGCCTTTGACTCCGGTTTCTTTAATGAATTTATCGATTATGCTTTGCGGAAAACCTCGTGGATAGAGCGGAAATTCTTTATCGATATGAAGCCCGCCCAATTCCCAATGTCCGGTAGTGGAATCTTTACCTACGGATACTTCATTCATTTTGCCAAAAGAAGCCAATGGTTTTTCAACGGGGTCTATACCTCTGATAGAGGCGATATTACCCAATCCGAGTTTCTGCAAATTCGGTAAAAACAATCCGCCCAGGTATTCAGCCATATTAGCCAAAGTATTACTGCCCCTGTCGCCGTATTTATCGGCGTCTGGCAGTTCTCCGATGCCGACTCCGTCTAGAACTATTACAATAAAATTATTCACAAACTGTCACAAACTTTTGACTGTATTCCCTCCTTTTTCGAGGGCTTTATTGAGCGCCAATTCGGCGTTAGTTAAAATTTCGTCCACGTCGGTTTTGTTCGTTGTCGTAGCCACGCCTACCGAGATTGTAAAAGTAGTCTGTTTCGACACTACAGAAATCGGCTTACGCGCAACTTTAATGCGCAGTTTTTCAGCCCAAAGGAATACGTCTTTCGGAGCCGTATTAAAAAAGTAGACTGCGAATACCCGCTCGCTCAAACGTCCTATTAAATTCATCGGCGTCATTTCATCCCGAATCATTTGCGCTATCGCTTTTAAAACTTTCGGGAACGGATTGCCGTCGAAGAGCGAATCTTCTTCGATAAAATCGTCAATTTTGATAAGCGCCAATGCGCCGGGAAGCTCGAGCTCTTTGCTACGCACCAAATCCGTAGTCAACCGTTCGATAAACGACTGATAGTTCAAAACTTTTGTTTCGACATCGTGAGCCAACAGACTTTTCAAAACATTTATCGATGCATGAGAATACAGAATGAAGGCAAAAATTTTAGTCGCATTTTTTACGAAGGTTACTTCGCTGTTCGAATAATAATTCTTTTTAAGACTTTCGAAACACAGCACTCCGTAATTTTGCTCGTCGTATATCAACGGTATAGCCAAAAAGGTACCGTCGAAACTGACGTCCTCGTTTCTGTTGAATCGGGGAATATCGGTTTGAGTAGTATCGTCGATTTTAACGGGGATGGAACTCATAATTGATTTTCCTACCAGAGTGTCTTTGAGTTCCACTTCGAGATTCTCGCCTACGTATTTCAAAGAAGTCTTATTGATAATGCGGGAAGTTTTAAATTTTTGTTCGAGCGGATTATAAATAACAAACGTAAAAACATCCCAATCGAGTAATTTTTCGACGGTCTTGTCGAGCATTTCGAAAATGTCTTCTTCCGATTCGAACTTTCTGTCCTTTTCCAATATTTCCGTAAGAGCTTTAAGCCGCTGCTCGGCTTGTGATTCCGAGAATTTATCTTCGAAGAGCGATATTATTATCGAAATAACTCTAACTATTTTTCCAAGCGAATATATCTGTTCGATGCCGAAAGCGTCTTTTACCTTTGAATCGAGCACGAGAAGGCCGGTCAGATTTTTTCCGTAGAAGAGAGGCACGCCTACAAAACTCTTAATACCTTGAGGCGCGTTGTAGTAACGTATGACGTCTGCCTCCGCGTTCGAAGTAATATCGGTCAGCAATTCGGGTTCCTCGTTCTGGATAATTTTACCGAGTATGTCGTCTTCGAGGTCGAATTTTTGACGAGTAATTGCGGATGAACTCGAGACATAGCGTTCGAGAGTCAGCCGTTGTCTTTTCTTATTGTACCAGAAAAACGCCGCCGTGTGCGCAAGGAACGCTTCTTTAAGCACGCTCAATATTTTTTCTAGTAAAAATCCGAATTGCTCGTCGTGGCTGACGTCTTTCGGCAGTTCTTCGAATGCGATTTTTTGAAAATTTTCTTTAAAGTCGGAAGGCTTAAAAACTTCCCTGTTGCCGGTGCGAGGGAAATACGCGCCCATGTTTTCGGCGGTCAAAACTTCTATATTTTTCACGGGCGAAACAATCTTAAACTCTTCGCCCTCGTCGGTTTGATAACTTTGATCCGCTTCCGATTTATCGTCTGTCAAAGGCTCGAGTTCTGGTACGTCGGGCTCGGTTTCGGCCCGTCGGCTTGAGGAATCGCGCAGAAATATAATAAAGCCGATGTAAATAACTAAGATTACGCTGGTTATTATTCTTGTCAGAAAATCGTCGGAAAGAAAAAGGATGGTCAGAAGGATGGGTATTAACATAAAAATCAGAATTCTTTTTTTGTACTTTGACGATAGACCCATCTCTCCACTCAGAATGTTTACAATTTCGATTCAATAATAATAAAGTTTTGTGAAATTTTCATGATAAGTAGAGCGAAGAAAGCAGTTTTATTATTTCTTTTTTGCCCGTATGTTTTACCGCCGAAAAGAGGAAAGCGTTTGTTCCGAAAATAATTTCGGGAAATACTTCAATAACATCTTTCTTTGCGCCGGCAATTTCCGATTGCTTCAGTTTATCGGTTTTGCTCAAAATCAGGAAATACGGCAACTCTCTGGAGCGCACAAATTCGTTTAGCATTAAATCGAGCGGTTGCGGTTTGTGGCGGGCGTCTATCAAATGAAATACAGTCGAAATATTGTTATTTGTGTCGAAGTAATTTGTAATGAGAAGTTCCCAATAATTCTTCTCGCTTTTTGAGACCTTAGCGTAGCCGAAACCCGGCAAATCTACCAGATAAAATTTTCTTTCGACGAGATAATAGTTGATAGAACGCGTTTTACCGGGAGTGGAACTTGTTCGCGCGACTTTCAAAGGAGAGAACAAAGCGTTAATAAACGAAGATTTTCCCACATTCGACCTGCCGCAAAGCACAGCGCACGGCAAGTCGTCTTTCGGTATCTCGTTCATATTGAAAGCCGAGGCTACAAATTCTATTTTTTTCATAAGTTCATAATAGATTTAAAAAAGAAACGTCCGGAAACCGATCGGAGATCCGGACGCGTCTAAAATTCGAAAAGGGAATCGATTATTTTTCTTCTTTATTATCTTCCGATGAAGATTCTTCTTCCTTGGATTCGCTTTCTTCTTTGGCTTCGGCTTTGGGTTCCTGGCTTACTTCGGAATCTGCTTCTGTTTCCGTTTCTTCTTTTGCTTCTTCTGTTTTAACTTCTTCCGCCTTGGTTTCTTCTACCTTTGCCTTTTCTTCTTGTTTCTTTTTTGGAGCTGTTTCTTTTACAACGTCGCTATAGTCAACCAATTCGATATAAGCCAGTTCGGCGCCGTCGCCTTTGCGTTGACCCAGTTTGATTATTCTGGTATAGCCGCCGGGTCTGTCGCCTATTTTAGGAATAATAGCTGTAAAGAGTTCCTTTACAACTTCTTTATCCTTGATATCGGCAGCCACGTATCTGCGGTTTGCAACCGAGTCGACTTTGGCTTTTGTAATAATCGGTTCGACAAAAACGCGCAACTCTTTGGCTTTTGCCAGAGTAGTTTTGATTTTTTTATGTTTCAGCAGAGAAGTAGCTAAATTTCTCAAAGTAGCCAGTCTGTGTTCCGACGTTCTTTTTAATTTTCTTCCTTTTACTCTGTGTCTCATTATTGAACCTTCGCAGTGTTAATGATTATTTTTTATCGGGTTTTTCAGACAAATATTTATCGACGTCCATACCGAAATGGAGTCCGTAGTTTTCAACAATTTCTTTCAATTCAGCCAACGATTTGCGTCCGAAATTTCTGAAACGGAGCATTTCGTTTTCGTCGCGGCGCACTAAATCGCCTAATGTCTTTATATTGGCGGTTTTAAGACAATTATGAGACCTTACGCTCAGTTCGAGATCGTCAACGCTGGTCGAAAGAATTTTTCTCAATCTTTCCGATTCTTCGTCTCTTTCGGCTTCTTCTTTTACTTCTTCGGGTTCGGTTTCGAAATTAATGAACATCTGAATATGGTCTCTCAAGATTTTGCCCGAAGTGGAAAGGGCTTCTTCAGGAGTAATAGAACCGTCTGTTGTAATTTCGAGAGTAAGCTTTTCGTAGTCGTTGCGTTCGCCTATACGAACGTTTTCAACGTCGTATCTTACGTTAACAATCGGCGTATAAATCGAATCGATCGGAATTGTGCCGATAGTCATATCCGGAGTTTTTTGTTCCTGAGCGGGGACATAACCTTTGCCAATACCGAAACGAAGTTCGAGGTTTAACTGAGTGTCTTTATTTAAGTGAGCGATATGTAAATCGGGGTTAAGAATTTCAACTTCGGGACAAGCTTTTTGAATATCAGCCGCTTTGAAATTGCCTTCGCCGGTAACTGTAACTTGGCAACCGGTTGCCTTTTTATCGAGAAGTCTCATACGAACTTTTTTGAGATTCAGGATAATTTCGGTAACGTCTTCCTGAACTCCCGGAATAGTAGAGAATTCGTGAAGGACGCCTTCTATTTTAACGGCAGTAATTGCGGCTCCCGGAAGCGAGGATAATAATACCCTTCTCAACGAATTTCCTAATGTAACGCCAAATCCTCTCTCTAAAGGTTGAATAGTAAATCTTCCGAATGTAGCGCTTTTTGAGGATTCTTCTTGTACTACGCCATCGGGCATTTTAATTAACGGATAGCTCATTTAATATATCCTCTATTATTATAAAATTACTTAGAATACAATTCGACAATTAATTGTTCATTGGCATTCAACGGTATATCTTCTCTTTCGGGGATGTTCATAAAAGTACCCGAGAGCGAAGCTTTGTCGACGGAAAGCCAACCGTATGCGTTATCTTTTGTTCTTCTCAACGAATCGTGAATAATATCGAGTTTTTTGCTCTTTTCTCTTACGGCTATAACGTCTCCCGGCATTAGCAAGTACGACGGAATATCGACAACTTTGCCGTTAACGGTAAAATGCCTGTGAAGCACTAATTGCCGCGCAGCTTTTCTCGAAGGCGCAAATCCGAGTCGGTAAACAACGTTGTCCAGTCGTCTTTCGAGCAGTTTTACCAGGTTGGCGCCTGTAACGCCTTTTTGTCGTGTGGCTCTGAAGAAGTAGAGCTTGAATTGCGTTTCCTGCAATCCGTAAATACGTTTAACTTTTTGTTTTTCTCTCAACTGAACGCCATACTCGGAAAACTTGGATCGACGGGACAAACCGTGCTGACCCGGAATATAATTTTTCTTTTCGAGCGGACAACGCTCGGAATGGCATTTAGAACCTTTAAGAAATAATTTTTGTCTTTCTCTTCTGCATAATTTGCAACTTGGACCAGTATATCTTGCCATCTAAATTTTCTCCTGTTATACTCTTCTACGTTTTGGTGGTCTGCATCCGTTATGGGGAATCGGAGTAATATCCTTAATCGAAAGGATTTCCAGTCCCGCTGTATTGAGAGCCCGGATAGCGGCTTCTCTGCCTGCGCCAGGACCTTTAATTAAAACGTCGACTTTGCGCAGACCTAAGTCGTAAGCTTCTTTAGCGGCGGCTTCCGCGGTAACCTGGGCGGCAAAGGGAGTGTTTTTTCTGGAGCCTTTGAAGCCGTTTTTACCGGCAGAAGACCATGAAATTGTATTGCCGTAAATATCCGTTATAGTAACAATCACGTTGTTAAACGAAGCTTTGATGTGTGCGACTCCGACCGAGTCAACGTGAACTTTCTTTTTAGTCTTTTTTCCTGCCTTAGCCAATTTAAATCTCCGTAATTAATTATTACTTCTTAGCCGGCGCTTTTTTCTTTCCGGCTACTGTTTTTCTTTTACCTTTTCTGGTTCTTGCATTTGTTCTGGTTCTTTGTCCTCTTACGGGCAACCCGCGACGATGTCTCAGTCCGCGATAGCACCCGATATCCATCAAGCGCTTTATGTTTTGTTGGACTTCGCTTCTGAGCGCGCCTTCCACTTTATAGTCGGAAGTCATGATTGAACGAATCTTAGCGACTTCTTCCTCGGACAAATCAGCTATTTTCTTTTCGGGATCGATGCCCGCTTTAGACAAAATATCCAAAGCAGTTCTACGACCTATTCCATAAATATAGGTTAATCCTATATATGATTTTTTTTGCTTTGGTAAATCAATTCCTGCTATACGAGCCAAATCTTTTCCTCCTATCCTTGTCTTTGTTTATGTTTAGGATTTTTGCAAATTACTCGAACTACGCCTTTTCTTTTAATCACCTTACAATGGTCGCACATTTTTTTTACAGATGCTCTTACCTTCATGATTGCTCCGTTATTTATATCTGTATGTTATTCTTCCTTTATTGAGATCATAAGGAGATAATTCGACTGCGACTTTATCCCCGACCAGAATTTTAATAAAATGCATTCTCATCTTACCGGAAATATGCGCAAGGATCTCGTGCCCGTTGTCAAGCTTTACCTTGAAATGAGCATTGGGCAACGTTTCCGTTACAACCCCGTCTACTTTTATCGGTCCTTGTTTTGCCATTTTTTATTTCAGCATTTTGTTAATATTTCCGGTTTCCCGTCTATTATTGCAATGGTATGCTCAAAATGAGCCGACGGTTTACCATCCATTGTTTTGACTGTCCATCCGTCTTCATCCACAAAGACTTTGTGAGTTCCTAAATTAATCATCGGTTCGATTGCCAGCGTCATTCCGTTTTTCAAAAGAGAGCCGCTTCCCTTTTTGCCGTAATTGGGAATTTGCGGGTCTTCGTGCAAATGTTTTCCGACGCCGTGACCGCATAAATCGCGCACTACCGAGTAACCAAAGCTTTCCACGTACGACTGTACTGCATACCCGATATCGCCTATTCTGTTTCCGGGACGCGCTTCTTCAATGGCCAGATAGAGCGACTTTTCGGTTACTTCCATCAACTTTTTCTTTTCGTCGGATATATTTCCGACTGCCACGGTCAAAGCTGCGTCGCCGTAGAAGCCGTTCTTTTCGACGCCTACGTCGATCGAAATAATTTCGCCTTCATTAAGAACTCTGTTGCCCGGAATTCCGTGAACAACCTCGTCATCAACCGAAGAACAAATTGAGCCGGGAAAATCGAACGACCCGACCTGCGAATAACCTTTGAATGCCGCGCGGGCATTATTGCTGAGTATATAATCCTCAGCCATTCTATCGAGCTCGAGCGTTGTAACGCCCGGTTTAATATAATTTTTCAGTAATTGAAGAACTTCAGCAACAATCTGACAACTTTCTCTTATATAATCAATTTCTTTTTTAGTCTTAATTAAAATCACAATTCGCTACAATAATATATTAAAATCTTCTGCCTCTTATCTTACCCGACTTCATGAATCCGTCGTAATGGCGCATCAAGAGGTGCGACTCGATTTGTTGAAGAGTGTCGAGCGCAACTCCTACGATAATCAACAAACTGGTTCCGCCGAAAAATTGAGCAAAGCTACCCGAAACGCCAAACCTCGAAACGAATGCCGGTAAAATTGCTACGATTGCCAAAAAGATAGAACCAGGTAAAGTTATTTTTGTTAATATGTTGTCAATAAATTCTGCGGTTTGTTTACCCGGACGAATACCCGGTATAAATCCGCCCTGTTTTTTCATGTTTTCTGCCACTTCCTGCGGATTAAAGGCTATTGCCGTATAAAAGTATGTAAAGAAAACAATCATCACAGCATATATAAAAGAGTACGTAAACGATTCGTAATTAAAATAACCGGCTATAGACGCAATAAACTCGTTATTAGGGAAGAACGAGAAGAGAGTGCTCGGAATAAACATAATCGACTGAGCAAAAATAATCGGCATCACGCCAGCAGTGTTCACTCTCAAAGGAATATATTGAGTAACTCCTCCGTAAACTTTTCTTCCGACTACTCTTTTGGCATATTGAACGGGAATTCGTCTTGTTCCCTGAGTTACGAGAACAACGCCGGCAATTACTAAAACCATAAACGCAAGTATCACTATCTCAATTACGAGATTACGTTGACCTGCTGCCAACAATCTGTATTCGTCAAGTATAGCATAAGGAAAGCGATCGATAATTCCGATAAAAATAATAAGAGAGATGCCGTTGCCTATGCCTTTGTCGGTAATTTGTTCGCCGAGCCACATAATAAAAACAGTGCCTGCGACAAGGAATACTATTGTAGAGAAAGTCCAGCCGATGCCTCTTATTTCTTCGGGCACAACCGGCGAACCGTTATAGTTCATATTGAGAAGATGAATAGTAACGCCCCATGCCTGGAAAGCCGAAATGATTACAGTTCCGTAACGCGTCCACTGCGTAATTTTCTTTCTGCCTTCTTCGCCTTCGCGTTGGAGCTTTTGAATATAGGGCACTACCGCTCCCGCCAGCTGAAGTATAATCGAAGCGGAAATATAGGGCATTATCCCCAGAGCGAAAAGGGCTGCGTTACTGAACGCTCCGCCAACGAACAGATCGTAAAGACCGAACAGATTGTCCGAAGTCGAATTCGACATAGCCGAGCTGAGCAAATGCGAGTCGATTCCCGGCAATGTTACGTGAGCGCCTATTCTTACAATCACAAGCAGGGCTAAAGTATAAAGGATCCTTTGCCTCAGCTCGTGAATCTTAAATATGTTCCGGAATGTTTCTTGAAAAGTTGCCATTAAGCTTTAATCTCTTTTATGGTTCCACCGACTGATTCAATTTTTTGTTTAGCAGAAGCGCTGAATGCATGCGCTTCGATAGTAATTTTGGATTTAATTTCTCCGCTGCCCAAAATTTTATAAGGAGCAGCTGCTTTAGAAATCAAACCGTTCTGATATAAAACCGCTGACGTAATTACATCTTCGGTTATCTTTTTATCGTCGACTAACTTTTGAATACGGTCGAGATTAATAACCTGATAGGTTACTTTAAAAGGACTTTTGAAACCGCGTTTGGGCACTCTGCGTTGCAAAGGCATCTGACCGCCTTCAAACCATACTTTATACTTAGCGCCCGATCTAGAACGTTGGCCGTTCATACCGCGCGTAGCAGTGCCGCCGTGACCGCTGCCTTCGCCTCTCCCGATTCTTTTTTCTTTCTTGTTTGAACCTTTTGCAGGTTTTAAATTACTTAAAATATCCATGTATCACCCTGTTAATCTTCTATTTCTTCTACTTTTACTAAATGCGATACTTTTCTAACCATTCCTCTTATCTGAGGAGTATCGTTATGAATAACCTGATAGTTAGGTCTTCCCAAACCGAGAGCTTCAATAGTAAGCTTTTGCGGTTTCGGGCGATCGATGATGCTGCGTGTTTGTGTTATTTTTAATTTCTTAGCCATTTCTACCTCACTCTGCGCTGAATAACTCGTTAAGTTTCATACCTCTTTTGTAAGCTACGGAGCGTGCGTCCCATAAATTCAACAAAGCATCCAGAGTAGCTTTGACCTGATTATGCGGGTTCGACGAGCCGAGCGATTTTGTCAATACGTCCTGAACGCCTGCAGCTTCGAGCACAGCTCTAACGCCGCCGCCTGCAATCAAGCCCGTACCCGGGGATGCGGGTTTAATGAGAACTTTGCCTGCTCCGAATTTACCTATAATTTCATGAGGCACTGTGCCTTTAATAACCGGCACTTTATATACGTTTTTCTTGGCATCGTCAATGCCTTTGGAAATAGCATCGGTAACTTCATTAGCTTTGCCCAGGCCCACTCCAACATGACCATTACCGTCGCCTACAACTACGATAGCATTAAAGCTGAAACGGCGACCGCCTTTAACGACCTTGGCAACCCTGTTAATATGAACTATTTTTTCCTTTAAGTTTTCCAGTCCGCTAACTTTTTTCGATTTGAAGTTCAATTTTCACTCCTTTTGTATTACCTTATTTATAGCTGCCGGAGGAGGATTCGAACCTCCACATACGGCTCCAAAGGCCGCTGTCCTACCATTAGACGATCCGGCAATCCCTTTAGAATTTCAATCCGCCTTCGCGTGCGCCTTCTGCAACCGCTTTTACTTTTCCGTGATAGGGATAGCCGTTTCGGTCAAATATCGCTGCAGTAATACCCTTTTCGGTTGCAATCTTAGCAAGTAACTTACCGACAATTCTACCTTTTTCAACCTTTCCTTTAACCCCTTTCAATTCCTCGGCAATCTCCTTCGAGAGCGTTGAAGCTGCAGCTAATGTGGCGCCTGTAGTGTCGTCGATCAATTGAGCATATATATGGTTGAGACTCTTAAATACGCTCAAACGAGGACGTTCAGGAGTTCCATGTATTTTCTTTCTGATTCTTACGCGTTTTCTTAATCTTCTTGTAGTGTCTTTTAAAAACATTTTTCACATTCTCCCTAATTATTTGCCGGCTGTCTTGCCTGCTTTTCTAATAATAACTTCGTTAGAATATTTAATTCCTTTGCCTTTGTACGGTTCGGGTTTCCTGAAAGACCGTATCTTAGCCGCTACGAGCCCGACAAGTTCTTTATCGCTTCCCGATATTTTCAACTGGTTAGGAGTTACGACTTCTACTTTAATTCCTTCGGGAGGAATAAAAAAGATCGGGTGCGAATAGCCGATGGTCAATAAGACTCCGTTGCCTTTTGCCTCGGCGCGATAACCCACGCCTACGATATCGAGCGTTTTCGAAAATCCTTCGGTAACTCCGACGACCATATTATTTATTAACGACCTGGTAAGACCGTGAAGCGCTCTGTTTTGTTTCTCGTCGTTGGGTCGTGTGACTATAATTTCTTCTTTAGTAACTTCGACATTAATATTCGGATGAATCTCCATCTGGAGTTCGCCGAGTTTGCCTTTTACTTTCAACAAATTACCGTCTTTTGTTACGGTAACGTCTTTGATTGGAATCGGTTTTTTGCCTATTCGTGACACTTTTAGACCTCACAATTATTACCAAACTTGGCAGATTACTTCTCCGCCCACTGATTCTTTGCGTGCTTGTTTATCCGTCATTAAACCTTTTGACGTCGATATAATCGATATTCCCAGTCCGTTGAGGACTTTCGGGATTTCGTCTTTTCCTGCATAGATACGAAGACCCGGTTTGCTGACTTTCTTTAAGCCGGTTATTGAAGGAATTCCGTTTACATACTGAAGATGAATTCTCAATATGTTCTGTTTATTATCTTCGATCACATTATAATCTTTGATATAGTTGTTTGTTTTTAGAATTTCAGCCAGTCCTTCTTTCATTTTAGACGAAGGAATATCGACGTACTTTTTTCTGGCTTTAATTGCATTTCGTATTCTTGTTAAAAAATCTGCAATCGGGTCGGTTGTCAACATTACTTTATTCTCCTTCTATTACCAACTTGATTTCTTTAAACCGGGAATTTCGCCTCTTAGAGCCATTTCCCTGAGTACGAGACGGGAAATTCCGAATTTTCTGTAATAACCTCTGGGACGACCGCTGATCAAGCAGCGGTTATGAGCTCTGGTTGGAGCCGAATTACGGGGCAACAATTGCAATCCCTCGTAATCGCCTTTTTCTTTCAATTCTTTTCTCTTTTGAGCGTATTTTTCTCTTAATTTTGCTCTTTTTACTTCGCGAGCCAATAAGCTTTTTCTTGCCATGATTTCCCTTTAATTATTTTCCTTTTTTCTAAACGGCATTCCGAATGCACTCAGCAATTCGTAAGCTTCTTTATCTGTTTTGGCAGTTGTAACAAACGTAATATCCATTCCCAAAACCCTGTTGACTTTATCGATATTAATTTCGGGAAAGATTATTTGTTCTTTAATCCCGAGAGTGTAGTTGCCTCTTCCGTCAAAGGATTTATCGGAGACACCTCTGAAGTCCCTTACGCGCGGAAGAGCAATCGTAATCAATCTGTCGAGGAATTCGTACATCATTTCTCTGCGCAGAGTAACCTTTGCGCCGATTTTCATGCCTTCTCTAAGCTTGAAATTCGAAATCGACTTTTTGGCGGTTCTTATCGAAGCTTTCTGACCGGTAATTGTTTCGAGGTCTTTAACGGCTTCGTCAAGAATTTTGGGATCCTGAACAGCCTGGCCGACGCCCATATTGACAACAATCTTAGCCAGACGCGGAACCTGCATAAAATTCTTATAGCCGAACTGCTCCATCAATTTCGGCGCAATTTCTTTATTGTATTTTTCTTTTAAGCGAGCCGGAATTTTTTCTTCAACAACGGTTTCCTTTTCGACACCGGCTTTTGCAGTTTTTTTAGCTGCTTTTTCCTGTTTTTCTGTTTTTTGTTTTGCCATCTTAAATATCAATCCTTTTTGACGTTTTACTTTCCGAGATAATTATCCGAGCATTTCGCCGCTTTTTTTGCTAATTCTAACGCTTTTTTTCTTGCCTGTTTTTTCGTCGATTATAATTTTAGCGCCAATACGCGACGGTTCGTTTGTTTTAGGGTCTAGAATCATTACGTTCGAAGCGTCAATTGCAGCTTCTTTTTCAATAATTCCGCCCTGAGGATTTTTCTGAGAAGGCTTGGTATGTCTTTTACGCAAGTTGACGCCTTCTACGATTACCCGATTTTTAGCGGGAAAAACTTTCAATATTTTACCGGTTTTTCCTTTATAGTTACCGGCTATTACGATTACATTGTCATTTTTTTTCAGTTTCATAGTATCTATCCTCTTAAAGAACCTCTGGAGCCAGAGAAATAATTTTCATGAATTTTTTGTCTCTTAATTCTCTTGCAACCGGACCGAAGATACGTGTACCTCTCGGTTCGCCTTGATTGTTGAGCAATACCGCAGCGTTTTCGTCGAATCTGATATAAGATCCGTCACTTCTGCGCACTTCTTTTTTAGTGCGGACAACTACGGCACGCGACACATCGCCTTTTTTAACGGCGCCACCCGGAATAGCTGCTTTAACGCTGACGACAATAATATCTCCTACACTGGCATAGCGTCTGCCGCTGCCACCCAGTACGCGGATACATCGGATTTTCTTGGCACCCGAATTATCCGCAACGACTAAATTTGTTTCTTCTTGTATCATAATTCCCAGATCTCCGTCGAGCTTTTTCTATTTACTTAGCTTTTTCGATAATTTCTACTAAACGCCATGTTTTTCTTTTGCTTAGCGGGCGTGTTTCCATAATTTTTACTTTATCTCCCAAGCCGCATTCGTTTTTTTCGTCATGCGCCATCAGCTTGGTAGTCTTTTTGAAATACTTCTTATATAATGGATGCGCCACGCGTCTTTCAATCGCAACGATGATGCTTTTGTCCATCTTTGTACTGATTACGGTTCCGATCCTAACTTTTCTGTAATTTCTTGTCTGCATGGAAAACTATTTGCTCCTTATTTATTTTCCTTTTTTTCGTTCTGCTTTGCTTCTTGAAGCTGGCGCTCTTTGAGAACCGTTTTCATTCTGGCAATATCTCTACGTGTGGTTCTGAGCAGCGCAGTATTAGTCAAATTTTTCAATTCGTGCTGAAATCTCAGATCGATTAAATTTTTCTGTTCTTCCAGAATTCTTCTCTGAATTTCTTCTGTTGACATTTCTCTGATTTGATAAATTTTCATTTTATCAATCCTTATGATTCTAAATCGATTCTCTGAACAATTTTTGTTTTAATTGGAAGCTTGTGAGCCGCCAATTGCAAAGCTTCGTAAGCCGTTTCTCTGTCGACGCCGTTAATTTCGAAGAGGATTCTGCCCGGTTTGACAACCGCAACCCAGAATTCCGGAGCGCCTTTTCCTTTACCCATTCTTGTTTCAAGAGGTTTTTTGCTAACGGGTTTGTCGGGAAAAATACGGATCCAGACCTTACCGTCGCGTTTCATTTTACGCGACAGAGCGACACGACAAGCTTCTATTTGACGACTTGTAATCCAAGCCGGCTCCAATGCTTTGAGACCGTAATCACCGAAGTTGACTAAATGTCCTCTCGATGCTTTACCTTTTCTTCTACCTCTTTGCGATTTACGATATTTAACTCTTTTTGGCATTAACATGGCATTAAACTCCTATTCGGATGAACGTTTACCTAAAATTTCTCCGCGACAGATCCAAACTTTTACACCAATCGAGCCGTAAATAGTTTGAGCGGTAGCCTGAGCATAGTCGATATCGGCTCTGATAGTGTGGAGCGGAATCCTGCCTTCTTTGTATTGTTCCGTACGAGCCATTTCAGCGCCGCCCAATCTACCCGAGCACATAACTCTGATGCCTTCGGCGCCCATACGCATAGCCGCAGTAATGGCTGTTTTCATAGCTCTTCTGAAGGAAATTCTTCCTTCGATTTGCTTTGCAATATTTTCGGCAACCAGATAAGCGTCCAATTCGGGTCTTTTGATTTCCGAAATCTGAACTTTTACTTCTTTTTGAGTAATCTTTTTCAATTCTTCTTCGAGCTGGGCAATTTCTTTACCGCTTTTGCCAATAACCACGCCGGGTCGCGAAGTATGGATAGTAAGAATAATATTCTTCGAGGTCCGATCGATCTTGATGGCTGAAACGCCGGCATTTTGAAGTCTTTTTCTGATATAGAGCCGGAGTTTGTGATCTTCCATTAATTTTGGGGCGTAACTTTTGTTTTCGAACCAGTTCGATTCCCAGCCTCTTATAATACCAACTCTAAAGCCGATTGGATGTGTCTTTTGACCCAAATCTTCCTCCGATTACTTTTTTGTTGCAACAACAATTGTTAAATGATTAGATCTTTTTCTTATTCTGTAAGCTCTGCCCATAGGCGCAGGCATAATTCTTTTCAAAGTCGGACCCTGATTAACATAAGCTTCTTTTACATAGAGCTCGGAAATATCGTGACTTACATTTTCGTCTTTATTCATCAGATTCGAGACAGCCGAGCGTAACACTTTTTCAGCATCTACCGAAGCATGCTTCGGAGAAAAGTGTAGAATCTCGATGGCCTGATCGACCGACTTTCCTCTGATCAAATCGATAACCAACCTCATTTTACGGGGCGATGATCCGATATATTTGTGTGTCGCTTTTGCTTCCATTATTCCAAACCTCAGTTACATTCTTAATTTTACTTTGCTTTAGACGCTTTTTCTGCTTTAGTTCCCGGGTGTCCTCTGAAAATTCTCGTCGGCGCAAATTCACCCAGCTTATGTCCGACCATATTTTCAGATATATAAACCGGAATCATTTTATTGCCGTTATGAACGGCGATAGTATGACCGACGAACTCAGGAGATATTGTAGAAGAGCGAGACCAGGTTTTAATAATTTTTTTCTGATTAGTCTCGTTTAACTGTCTGATTTTCCTGAGTAATTTTACATCGATATAAGGACCTTTTTTGACTGATCTTGGCATAGCTTACTCTATTTTCTTCTCTTTACAATGTATTTATTAGAAGGATTTTTCTTTTTTCTGGTTTTAAGACCTTTTGCTTTTTGACCCCAGGGCGAAACCGGATGTCCGCCTCCGGAAGTTTTGCCTTCGCCGCCGCCCATCGGGTGGTCTACGGGGTTCATAGCGACGCCTCTGACGTGAGGTCTTCTGCCGAGCCATCTGCTTCTGCCGGCTTTTCCAAGACTAATATTTTCGTGGTCAGAATTGCCAACCGTTCCATACGTTGCCATACATTCCACGTTGATCATTCTTACTTCTCCCGAAGGCATTTTCAATTGTGCATATTTGCCTTCGCGAGCCATCAACTGGAGCGATACTCCAGCCGAACGTCCTATTTGACCGCCTTTACCGGGCTTCAATTCGACGTTATGGACAAAACTGCCGAGGGGAATTTCTTTCAAAGGTAGCGCGTTGCCAACTTTGATATCGGCTCCGCTGCCAGACATTACGGTATCGCCTACTTTCAAACCGTCGGGCGCGAGAATATATCTTTTTTCTCCGTCAGCATAATGCAACAACGCTATTCTTGCAGTCCTGTTCGGATCGTATTCAATCGAAAAAACCTTGGCAGGAACGCCGTGTTTGTCGCGTTTGAAATCGATAATTCTGTATTTACGTTTATGTCCGCCGCCGCGATGACGAGACGTGACGCGCCCCTGATTATTTCTTCCGCCGGATTTTTTAAGAGGAGCCAGCAACGATTTTTCGGGTTCCGTCTTGGTTATCTCTTCGAACGAAGAGATACTCATAAATCTCGTTCCGGGTGTTATTGGTTTTAATTTTCTTATAGCCATTTAATTTACTCCGATTCTCAGATTATACTTCGCCGAATATATCAATTGTTTGACCTTCTTTGAGCGTCACAACCGCCTTTTTGAACTTAGGCGTTCTGCCTTCGAAACGACCTCTTCTTGTAAATTGAGTTCTTCTCTTACCTTTATATCTCATAGTATTAACAGCAACCACGTCGACATTAAATTTTTCTTTAACAGCTTTGGCAATCTCAATTTTATTAGCGTCAACCGATACGATAAATCCGTATTTATTCGGATGTTTCTCCTGTATCGAGGTCATTTTTTCTGTTATCAAAGGTCTTATAAGTATACTTTTCATATCATTACCAAATTTTAATTAAATGTACTTTCCAGAAATTGAACCGCGCTCTTCTGGAGCATCAGAACTTGATTGTTTAACAAATCATAAACCGAAGCTTTGTTTGCTTCCACAATCGAAACTCTATCGATATTTCTGCCCGATTTGTATACGTTCTTAAGCGTTCCGTTGGTGAGCAATAGAGTTTTCTTACCGCTCAAATTCAACGCTTTAAGAACTTCAACGAATTTTTTAGTCTGCGGCTGTTCGAAATCGAAATCTTCGACCACAATAATCTGATTAGCCTTGGATTTATAAGAGAGAGCCGATTTACGGGCCAGTTGAACTACTTTTTTATTCAATTTTTGTCTGTAGTTTCTCGGTTTAGGTCCGAAAATTCTTCCGCCGCCTACCCACAGAGGCGAACGTATCGAACCGGCTCTTGCGCCGCCGCGACCTTTTTGGCGCCACGGTTTTCTACCTCCGCCGCGCACTTCGCTTTTTTCTTTGGCTTTGTGAGTTCCCTGTCTTTGATTAGCCAGGTAAGCCTTCACCGCCAGATAGAGCACATGATCATTAGGCTCAATTTCAAAAATATCTTTCGAGAGTTCTATCTGCTCGCCCGATTTTGTACCGTCTATTTTATAAACATCTACTTTCATTTTTCGATCGTCGTTTATTTGTTGATAGCAACTATTGAATTAACCGAACCGGGTACAGCGCCTTTAACCATAATTATATTCTGTTCCGGTATAACTTTTACAACCTTCAAATTTCTAACCGTAATTTGCTTGCCGCCCATTCTTCCGGCCATTCTTTGTCCTTTGAAAACTCTGGACGGATAGGAACTGGCGCCGATTGAACCGGGAGCTCTTTCTCTGTCGCTTTGTCCGTGCGTTGCCGATCCGACGCCGCCGAAGCCGTGACGTTTAACAACGCCCTGAAAACCTTTTCCTTTACTGTTGCCGGTTACTTTAACTTTATCGCCGGGCTGGAAAATATCGGCTTTAATTTCGTCTCCGATCTTAAACTGGCTTACATCGAAATTTTTGAATTCTTTCACAAATCTGGGCGGATTTAGACCTAATTTTTTATAAACTTCGAGCTGCGGTTTGTTTACTTTCTTTTCTTTCTTTGAGCCGAAACCGAGCTGAAGCGCTTCGTAACCGTCCTTGTCGGCAGTTCTCAAACCGTATACTTTGCACGGTCCGGCCTCCAGAACGGTTACCGGTATAACTTGACCGTCTTCACCGAAAATATTTGTCATTCCGATTTTTTTAGCTATCAATCCAGGCATTTTTAATTTCCTATAACTTTATCTCAATATCCACGCCGGCAGGTATTTCCAACTTGCTCAGCGCATCAACTGTTTTATTGTTTGAATTATGAATGTCAATAATTCTTTTGTGAGCCCTAATCTCGAACTGTTCACGCGATTTTTTGTCGACGTGAGGCGAACGCAGTACGGTAAAAACAGTTCTTTTTGTAGGCAACGGAATGGGTCCGGAGACCACTGCTCCCGTGCTTTTAACAGTCTTAATAATCTTTTCAGTTGACTTATCAATCAGAATATGATCATAAGATTTCAACTTTATTCTAATTTTTTGACCGGGCACTTTTTTAATTCTCCTTTTTACAAATCATATCTTCAGTGTATTTAGCCTTTCGAGGCAAAAAGAAGGGAAAGATTCCTCTTTCCCTTCGTCTATTTACTTATTAACTATTCGATAATTTTAGTTACAACGCCAGCGCCTACAGTTCTACCGCCTTCGCGAATAGCGAAACGGAGACCTTCTTCCATAGCGATTTCGGAAATCAACTCTACGGACAGCTTAACGTTATCGCCGGGCATAACCATTTCAGTTCCTTCGGGCAAAGTAGCAACGCCTGTAACGTCGGTTGTTCTGAAATAGAACTGAGGACGATATCCGTTGAAGAACGGAGTATGACGTCCGCCTTCTTCTTTCGACAGGATATAAACCTCGCCTTCAAATTTCTTATGAGGAGTAATCGAACCGGGTTTGGCGAGAACCATGCCTCTTTCGATTTCTTTTTTGTCGACGCCTCTCAACAACAATCCAGCGTTATCGCCAGCCATTGCCGAATCGAGCTCTTTGCGGAACATTTCGATACCGGTAACAACCGTCTTTTTGTGCTGACCGAGACCGATAAGTTCAACTTCTTCGTTCAATTTAATCTGACCTCTTTCAACTCTTCCGGTAGCAACTGTACCGCGACCGGTAATGGAGAAAACGTCCTCGACAGGCATAAGGAACGGTTTGTCGACGTCTCTTTCCGGGACGGGAATGTATTCGTCAACTGCTTTCATAAGATCCCAGATGCATTGATATCTCGGGTCGTCCATCGGAGCGTTTTCAGTGCCTGCTTCCAAGGCTTTCAAAGCGGAACCTCTAATTATCGGAATTTCGTCTCCGGGGAATTCGTATTTGCTGAGGAGATCTCTCAATTCCATCTCAACCAATTCGATCAATTCAGGATCGTCTACCATATCAATTTTATTCAAGAAGACAACGATTCTCGGCACGCCAACCTGACGAGCAAGAAGAATGTGTTCTCTTGTCTGAGGCATTGGACCGTCTGTAGCTGCAACAACGAGAATAGCGCCGTCCATCTGAGCGGCTCCAGTGATCATGTTCTTAACATAGTCAGCGTGACCGGGACAGTCCACATGCGCATAGTGACGATTTTCAGTTGAATATTCAACGTGCGCCGTTGCAATTGTAATACCTCTTTCTCTTTCTTCCGGAGCGTTATCAATACTGTCGAAAGTACGAGCCTGGGACAATCCTTTGTTTGCCAGAGCCATGGTTATGGCTGCAGTCAATGTGGTTTTACCATGGTCTACGTGTCCGATTGTACCAATATTAACGTGAGGTTTACTACGATCAAATTTTTCTTTTGCCATCGAGTTACTCTCCTTGTTGTTTTATATTCTTTTTAATTTATTTTAATTAATATTCTTCGACCGATTTCTTGGATTGCGATTTTTCCATAATCTCTTCCGCCACCGATTTAGGCACTTCCGAATAGTGCGAGAATTGCATGGTGTAAATAGCTCGTCCTTGCGTCATCGATCTCAATACGGTAGCATATCCGAACATCTGAGCAAGCGGCACCTGCGCTCTGATAACCTGAGCATCTTTTCTTGTAGAAAATCCTTCGATTTTTCCTCTGCGCGAATTCAAATCGCCCAAAACGTCGCCGAGATATTCTTCCGGCGTAATCACTTCCACCTGCATAATCGGCTCCAGCAATATCGGTCCGGCTTTTAATGCTCCGTTTTTGAAAGCCATTGAAGCTGCCACACGGAACGATATTTCGTCAGAGTCGACTTCATGATAAGAACCGTCGTAAAGTTTTGCCTTGACGTCTACTACCGGATACCCTGCAAGCACTCCGTTTTTCATTGCATCCTGCAAACCGTTAATAACAGGATTGATATATTCCTTCGGAACAGCTCCGCCTACAATAGCGTTTTCAAATTCAAAACCTTTGCCCGGCTCATTCGGCGATAATTCTATCCATACATGGCCGTATTTTCCCCTACCGCCCGACTGCTTAACAAATTTGCCTTCAGCCTGCACGGTTTTGGTAATCGTTTCTCTGTAAGCTACCTGAGGCTTACCAATATTTGCTTCGACTTTAAATTCCCGCTTCATTCTGTCGACGAGAATTTCGAGGTGCAACTCGCCCATACCGCTAATCAACGTTTGACCGGTTTCTTCGTCGACTTTTACTTTGAATGTGGGATCCTCGTCCGACAACTTAGCTAATGCGTCCGAAAGCTTGTCCTGGTCTGCTTTTGTTTTCGGTTCAATGGCAATCTGAATAACCGGCTCGGGGAATGCCATCTTTTCGAGCACAATCGGATCGTCTTCAGTGCACAACGTATCGCCTGTGCGAGTGTTTTTCAATCCGACTATAGCGGCAATATCTCCGGCGCGTATTTCATCCATATCCTCGCGATGGTTAGCGTGCATCTGCAATATTCTACCGATTCGCTCTTTCTTTTCCGCAATCGAATTATAAATATAAGAACCCGATTTGAGAGTGCCCGTGTAAACTCGTATAAACGTCAATTTACCTACATACGGATCTGTCATAATCTTAAATGCAAGAGCCGCAAATTTTTCATTCGGATCAATTTTTCTTTCGACACGGTCGTTTTTATGAACATGGTGAGCAACAAGATTTCCGAGATCAAGCGGAGAAGGCAAGAAATTGACCACTGCATCGAGCAGCATTTGAACGCCTTTGTTCTTAAACGACGAACCGCAAAAAACAGGCACGATTTTAAGCTTGATAGTAGCTTCTCTTAAAACCTTCAGAACTTCATCAGATGTAATTTCCTTCCCTTCTATATATTTTTCAAGAAGAGTATCGTCAATTTCTGAAACTGCCTCGAGCATTTGAGTACGATATTTATTGGCAAGCGGTTTCAAATCTTTGGGTATCTCGACATCTTCAAAAGTAGTACCAAGGGTTTCTTCGTGGAACATACGGGCTTTCATCGTCATCAAGTCAATAATACCGTTGAACAAATCGCCTTCGCCTATCGGCAATGTAATCGGAACCGCATTAGCGCCCAATCGATCTTTCATCATTTGAACGGCATTATAAAAATCGGCACCCACACGATCCATCTTATTCACAAAAGCTATTCTCGGCACGCCGTACTTGTCTGCCTGTCTCCAAACCGTTTCCGACTGAGGTTCAACTCCGCCAACCGCGCAAAACAATGCGATGGCGCCATCCAAAACTCTCAAAGAACGTTCGACTTCTACCGTAAAATCGACGTGTCCCGGAGTATCAATAATATTTATTTGATGCCCCGCCCACATAGTAGTTGTAGCGGCGCTTGTAATCGTAATACCTCTTTCTTTTTCCTGCTCCATCCAGTCCATCGTTGCAGCGCCGTCGTGGACTTCGCCAATTCGATGCACTTTACCGGTATAGAACAAAATTCTCTCGGTCGTCGTAGTCTTACCGGCATCGATATGAGCCATAATGCCGATATTTCTAACCTTACTTATTTCAACTCTTTTAGACATAATTTATCGAATTACTCCTTTCACCATTTAAAGTGAGCAAAAGCTTTATTTGCTTCCGCCATTCTGTGTGTATCGTCTTTTTTCTTAACCGAACTACCTTCGCCGTTGTAAGCGGCAATTAATTCCGCAGCCAGTTTCAAAGCCATCGATTTATCCTTGCGATCGCGCGCATAAGTTCTCAGCCATCTCAATGCCAAAGCCATTCTTCTTTCCGGTCTAACTTCCATCGGCACCTGATACGTTGCACCGCCGACTCTGCGGCTTCTAACTTCCACCAACGGAGAAACATTCTGAACCGCTTTTTTGAACACCTCTAGCGCCGGCTTTTTCGTACGTTGTTCAATAATATCGAAACTGTCATAAACAATTCTTCTGGCTGTGGATTTTTTGCCGTCCCACATAATATAATTGATAAACTTGGATACCAGCACGTCGTTATAACGCGGATCCGGTTTAAGATATCTTTTTTCTGCTCTTCTCTTTCTCATAGTTATTTAGCTTTTGGTTTTTTGGTTCCGTATTTCGACCTGCCTTGTTTTCTGTCTTCAACGCCGCTTGTGTCGAGCGTGCCTCTGATAATGTGATATCTAACGCCAGGCAAGTCTTTAACTCTTCCGCCTCTGATTAATACAATCGAGTGTTCCTGAAGATTGTGTCCTTCACCCGGAATATAAGCCGTAACTTCGATACCGTTACTCAACCTTACCCTGGCTACTTTTCTAAGAGCCGAGTTAGGTTTCTTGGGCGTAGTAGTATAAACTCTAGTGCAAACGCCGCGCTTTTGAGGACAAGCTTCTAAAGCAGGCGCTTTATTTTTAGAGGTTACTACCTCTCTTCCTTTTCTAACCAACTGGTTTATCGTTGGCACGTAAATCCTCCAAGTCTATTTCACTTTAATAAAAAATTCAGACTCAAAATTTATTGATAATTAATTCAATTGTCAAGTTAAGTCTATAAGAAATATTAATTTATCGACTCTTTTTCTTCTACTTTTTGGTCTTCTTTCTCTTTTTCTTCTTCGGTAGCCAAAATTATGTTTCTGTATTTTTTCAAGCCTGTGCCTGCCGGTATGAGATGCCCCATAACGACGTTTTCTTTCAAGCCGATCAAATAGTCTGTTCTTGCTTCAACGGCCGCATTAGTTAGAACCTTGGTGGTCTCCTGGAAAGAAGCAGCCGAAATGAAGCTTTCGGTAGAAAGAGCCGCCTGGGTAATACCCAACAGAATATTATCGAATGTTGCAGGTTCGGCGTCGCGTACTTTCATCGGTTTCTTTCCTTTCCTGTTCAGATCCGCATTGACTTCTCTGTATTTTGAACGCGTTATCAACTGTCCTTCTTTGAAACGCGACTGACCGGGGTCGATTATATAGACCATATTCTTGATTCTTTCGTTCTCTTCGATAACTTTATTTCTGTCTTCAAGACTTTCTTCGATGAAATTGGTGTCGCCCGACGAAATAATACGCAACTTCTGCAGCATTTGTTTAACGATGACCTCGATATGCTTGTCGTTAATTTTCACGCCTTGCAGACGGTAAACATCCTGGATTTCGTTCACAAGGTATTCCTGCACTGCATTTGTACCTTTGATCTTCAATATGTCGTGAGGGTTAACGGGTCCGTCGGTAATCTTTTCGCCTGCCGGAATCTCGTCGCCTTCCTGAACGAGCACGTGTTTTCCGTACGGCACGGAGTATACTTTTTGGACAGAACCGTCGAACGATTCCACTATAATTTCACGCGAGCCTCTTTTTCTAGCGCCGAATTTAACCCTTCCTTCGATTTCCGACACAATTGCAGGATCGTGTGGACTTCTGGCTTCGAAAAGCTCAGTAACCCTTGGCAAACCGCCTGTGATATCTCTCGTTTTAACGGCAGATTTTGAAATCTTAGCCAGAACGGTTCCGGCCTGAATTACCTCGCCTTCTTCAACGGAGAGATATGCCCGAGTGGGCAGGTTAAATACTTTTTCGTTCCCTTTTGAATCCCTTATTAAAATACTCGGCGTAAGATTCTTGTCTTTCGTTTCAATAACAACTTTTTGAACGTGACCGGTTTGTTCGTCCGCAACCTGCTGATAAGTAACATTATCGACCAAATCGACGAACACAACAGTACCGCCAATATCGGAGATGATAACGGAGTTATAAGGGTCGTGATTATAAAGCGGAGTGCCTTTTCCCACATCCTGTCCGTCGTCTACCATCAGTTCCGCTCCGTAAGGAATTTCATACCGTTTGATTTGCCTGTTGTCGTTATCGACAATTCCGATAGCGCCTCGTCTTCCGATAACTACTTTTACAGTACCGAATACGTCGTTTTTCTCTACGTAATTAATTTTGTCGTATTTTACTTTACCAGCGACGTTTGTTTCAACCTGCGACTGACTTGCGATACGCGAAGACGTACCTCCGAAGTGGAATGTACGAAGAGTAAGCTGAGTGCCAGGTTCGCCGATTGATTGAGCTGCAATTATACCGACCGATTCTCCGATTTCCACGAGTTGCCCCGTTGTCAGGTTTCTTCCGTAACATTTTGCGCATACTCCCTGGCGGGCTTCGCAAGTAAGGACTGTCCTTATATATACCTGTTCGATATTAGCTTCGTCTATTTTTTCCGCTTTTTCTTCGGTTATCATTTCACCTGCTTCAACAATAAGCTCGTCTGTTCTGGGATCATAAACGTCCTCCTGGGCGACACGACCGGTAATGCGTTCGGCGAGAGGTTCGCGTTCCAATTCGACATCTTTCAATGCCGTAATATATACGCCGCGGATTGTGCCGCAATCCTCTTCCGTTACGATAACATCCTGGGCAACGTCAGTCAATCTTCTGGTAAGGTAACCTGCGTCCGCAGTTTTAAGAGCCGTATCGGCAAGTCCTTTACGAGCGCCGTGAGTGGAGATGAAGTATTCCAATACGGAAAGACCTTCCTTGAAGTTAGCCACAATCGGATTTTCAATAATTTCGCCCGATTGTCCCGAAAGACTCTTTTGGGGTTTCTGCATCAGACCGCGCATGCCGGCAAGCTGGCGCACCTGTTCTTGCGAACCGCGGGCTCCCGAATCGACCATCATGTGGAGCGAATTAAACCCGTTCTGATCGTTTTTGATTCTTTCCATCAGCGAACGGGCGACGTTATTTGTCGTAAATGTCCAGATATCGATAATCTTATTGTACCTTTCGGCGTCCGTAATGAGACCCTGTTCGTGTTCGTTGAGGACTCCCATTACTTTCTTGTTTGCTTCTTCAATTAATTTTGATTTTTCATCGGGTATTATCATATCACTGAAACTGATCGAAATACCCGCAGCGGTAGCGTATCTGTA
Organism: Melioribacter sp.; assembly: GCF_049325435.1. Classification (NCBI taxonomy): domain Bacteria; kingdom Pseudomonadati; phylum Ignavibacteriota; class Ignavibacteria; order Ignavibacteriales; family Melioribacteraceae; genus Melioribacter; species Melioribacter sp. The sequence continues at coordinate 84,826 of NZ_JBMOLD010000010.1, forward strand.
GCCTAAATCTTTAACGTCGTCGATAAATTTGGCGGTAACTTCGTTTCCGAGCTTCATGAACATCTTATAAATAAGACCGCTGAAAATCTTTTTAACCAGCAACTCGTTGATAAAGCCCATTTCTCTCGGGACGATCTGATTGAATATCACGCGTCCCACAGTTGTTTCTATAAATTCGCCTTCATATTTCAATTTAATTTTTGCATGGAGGTCGACTGCTTTTGTGTTGTATGCAATAAGAACTTCTTCCATGCTGCCGAAAATCATGCCTTCGCCTTTTGCGCCCGGCATAAATTTAGTCAAGTAATAACATCCAAGAACTATATCCTGAGTGGGAATCACAATCGGCATACCGTTCTGAGGCGAAAGTATATTATGAGAACTGAGCATTAAAATCGAGGCTTCGAGTTGAGCTTCGTAAGAAAGCGGAACGTGTACAGCCATCTGGTCGCCGTCGAAGTCGGCATTGAACGCCGTACAAACCATCGGGTGCAGCTGAATGGCTTTGCCGTCGATCAAAATGGGCTGAAATGCTTGAATACCCAAACGGTGCAATGTAGGAGCGCGGTTCAACAATACCGGATGGCCTTCGATTAATTTTTCCAGAATTTCCCAGATAATCGGTTCTTTTCTGTCGACCGCTTTTCTTGCGCTTTTAACGGTTTTATAGTGACCCCGTTCCATTAATTTTCGTATGATGAACGGTTTAAATAATTCTACAGCCATATCTTTCGGCAAACCGCATTGATGCAGTTTCAATTCCGGACCGACAACGATAACCGAACGGCCCGAATAGTCGACTCTTTTGCCCAAAAGATTCTGACGGAAGCGGCCCTGTTTCCCTTTGAGCATGTCGCTCAAAGATTTGAGCGGGCGGTTGCCGTCGCTTCTAACGGCGCTGGATCTTCTCGAATTGTCGAAAAGAGCGTCGACCGCTTCCTGAAGCATTCTCTTTTCGTTGCGGAGAATTACTTCGGGAGCTTTGATATCTATTAATCTTTTGAGACGATTATTTCTGATAATAACGCGACGATACAAATCATTCAAATCGCTCGTTGCAAAACGACCGCCTTCCAAAGGCACCAAAGGTCTGAGCTCGGGCGGTATAACGGGAATTACGCTCAGCACCATCCATTCTGGTTTGTTCGGAACTTTTCCTTCGTGTTCTCTGAAAGCTTCGAGAACTCTGAGGCGTTTGAGAATGTCGTTTCTCTTTTGCTGCGAAGTTTCTTCAGCCAGTTGGGCTTTTAATTCTCTGAATGTAGCTTCAATATCGATGCTTTTGAGAAGTTCTTTAACGGCTTCGCCGCCGATTTTAGCCACAAATTTTTTCGGATCGTCGTCTTCGAGCGCGTCGTTATCGTGAGGCAGCGATTGTACGATTTCATAATACTGATCTTCGGAAATCAAGTCTTTTCTTTGAAGTCCCGTTGGACCTGGATTCAGAACCACATACGATTCATAGTAGATAACTCTTTCGAGTTCTTTCGTGGTCATTCCGATAATATTTCCGATTTTGGAAGGGAGAGCTTTGAAGAACCAGATGTGTACTACAGGAACAGCCAGAGCGATATGCCCCATGCGTTCTCGTCTGACGGATTTCAACGTAACTTCAACGCCGCAACGATCGCATACAATTCCTTTATACCTAATGCCTTTATACTTGCCGCAGGCGCATTCCCAGTCTTTTACCGGGCCGAATATTTTTTCGCAGAAGAGTCCGTCTTTTTCAGGACGGAACGACCTGTAATTAATCGTTTCGGGCTTGGTTACCTCGCCATGTGAGCGCGAAAGAATATCATCCGGACTAGCAAGGCTTATAGTCAATCGTTCTATATTTCTTACTTTTGTTTCTTGAAATTTAGCTGCCATAAATAATTTCTCCTTCAAACTTTTATTAATATAATCTCACACGGTTAATCAATTAATTTTGATATTCAGACCCAGACCTTGCAATTCCTTAATCATAACATTGAAGGCTTCCGGAATATTGGGGTCCGGAATGTTTTCGCCTTTAACAATAGCTTCGTAAGTCTTAGCTCTGCCTGTTACATCGTCGCTTTTAACCGTCAAGATTTCCTGAAGCACGTGAGCAGCGCCATATCCTTCGAGAGCCCACACTTCCATTTCACCGAATCTCTGTCCGCCGAACTGAGCTTTACCGCCTAAGGGCTGTTGAGTAATAAGCGAGTAAGGTCCAATCGAACGGGCATGAATTTTATCGTCGACCATATGACCGAGTTTCATCATATAAATATACCCGCAGGTTACTTTCTGATGGAAACGTTCGCCTGTGCGTCCGTCGTAAAGCCAGGTTTTGCTTCCTTCGGAAAGTTCGGCTTTCTTGAGCCATTCTTCCACGTCGTTAACGCCTGCGCCGTCGAAAATCGGGGTCTCGAACTTAACGCCGAGTTTCTTTCCTACCCAGCCGAGAGCTGTTTCATATAACTGTCCGATATTCATACGGGAAGGCACGCCCAGCGGATTGAGAACTATGTCGACCGGAGTGCCGTCTTCGTGATAGGGCATATCTTCAACGGGAACAACTTTTGCAACAACGCCTTTGTTACCGTGTCTGCCCGCCATTTTATCGCCAACCTGAATTTTTCTCTTCTTGGCAACGTATACTTTGGCAAGCTGAGTAATTCCCGGAGGCAGTTCGTCGCCCGATTGAATTTTGAGGCGTTCTCTCTTGAAATCTTCTTCAATTTCGGCAAGGAGTCCGAAATAATTCGAGAAGAGTTTTTTAATCAATTCATTTGTCTTAGGTTTATCGAACCAATCTTTTGTATAATCGAGTTTTGTTACGTCGTCCATTTCGGAAAAAGTCGATTCTTTGATGGCAGTTCCGCTGCGAATTACAACGCTGCCATCCAGATCGCGAATGCCGGTTGTAGTTTTTCCAAGCGTCAAAGCGGTCAGCTTTTCGACTAATTTATTGTAATAAGCGTCTTTTTTGCGTTGATATTCCAGATCGAGAGTTTCGAGTTGTTTTTTCTCGAGCTTTTTCGCTTCGGCGTCTTTTTTCTTTCTGCTGAAGAGACGCGTTTTAATAACGACGCCTTTGAGTCCCGGAGGCGCTTTAAGAGAAGCGTCTTTTACGTCGCCGGCTTTGTCTCCGAATATTGCTTTCAAAAGTTTTTCTTCCGGAGTAGGATCGGATTCGCCTTTAGGAGTAATTTTACCGATAAGGATATCTCCTTCTTTAACTTCTGCGCCTTCTCTTATAATACCGTTTTCGTCCAGATCCTTGGTGGCTTCTTCGCTAACGTTAGGTATATCTCTCGTCAGTTCTTCCTGACCGCGTTTGGTCTCGCGCACCTGAAGTTCGAATTCTTCAATATGAATCGAAGTAAATACGTCGTCGGCAACGAGGCGTTCGCTAATTATTATAGCGTCCTCAAAGTTATATCCGCGCCAGGGCATGAATGCAACGGAAATATTTCTGCCGAGCGCCAGTTCTCCGTTTTCAACCGAAGGACCGTCTGCCAGTATATCTCCTTTTTTAACTCTTTGTCCCGACACTACACGCGGCTTTTGATTGAAACAAGTTTCCTGGTTCGTGCCGGCAAACTTTGTCAATTTATATTCAACTTTTCTTTCGCTGTCAAAACTTACAAGAGCTTCGTCTTCCGCCAAATCGGTATCGTAAGCGACAATAATTTTTTCTGCGTCGGCAAATTCTACAATGCCGTTTTTTTCGGCGACAATAACGGCTCTGGAATCGCGAGCGACTTTATATTCCATTCCGGTTCCGACAATCGGCGCTTCCGGCACTAACAACGGCACCGCCTGGCGTTGCATGTTCGAACCCATCAATGCGCGGTTAGCGTCGTCGTGCTCGAGGAACGGAATCAGAGAAGCCGCCGCGCTAACTATTTGAGCCGGAGCCACGTCCATATACTGAACTTCGCTCGGCGGCACTACGGGATATTCGTCTTTCAAGCGGCATTTTACTCTGTCGAGTATGAATCTGCCCTGCTCGTCGATCGGAGCGTTTGCCTGAGCAATAATGTATTGATCTTCCTGATCCGCGCTCAAATATTCTATCTGATTTGTAACTCTTCCGTCCTTAACTTTACGATAAGGAGTTTCGAGGAATCCGTAATGGTTTACTCTTGCATAAATTGTCAACGACGATATAAGACCGATATTGGGACCTTCGGGCGTTTCGATCGGACAGAGTCGTCCGTAATGCGAATGGTGAACGTCGCGCACTTCGAATCCGGCGCGTTCTCTAGTAAGTCCTCCAGGTCCGAGAGCGGAGATTCTCCTCTTATGAGTTATTTCGGAAAGAGGATTCGTTTGATCCATAAATTGGGACAACTGGTTCGTACCGAAAAACGCATTGATAACGCTGCTGACCGTTCTGGCATTGACCAGGTCCTGAGGCTGCATATTTTCGTTATCGCGCATGTTCATGCGTTCTTTGATTGTACGAGCCATTCTGGCGAGTCCGATATTATATTGCTGCTGAAGCTGCTCGCCGATTGTTCTAACTCGTCTGTTGCCCAGATGGTCGATGTCGTCAACGCTTACGTTTCCGTTCTTGAGCATAATAATGTTTTTCATAATGGCAACGATATCTTCAACAGTCAACACTCTAACGCTTTCATCGACATTCAAACCGAGCTTATCGTTCATTCTGAAACGGCCTACATCGCCCAGATCGTATCTCTTGTCGTTAAAAAATAGCTTGTCGAGAAGCCCAAGGGCGGTTTCGATATCTGGAGCTTCGCCCGTTCTTAATTGTCTGTAGATTGCAAATAGAGCTTCTTCTTTGGTTTTTGCAGTATCTTTTTTAAGTGTATTTATAATAAGGTCTTGTTCAACTGAAGTTTCGGAGGTTATTAGTTTAACTACCTGCAGCGTGGACTTTTTAATATTATCGATAATTTCTTCGTTCAATTCTTCGTCTTTCGAAACGTAAATCTCTCCAGTTTGCAAATCGATAACATCGTCTGCGGCAATACGTCCGGAGTGGACTTCCGGGTCAAGTTTTTTAACAGCAACTTCTTCGATTAAATTGAAAAGATTCAGAATCTGTTCGTCGGTTTCGTAACCCAGCGCTCTCAACAGAGTAGTAGAAGGGAATTTCTTCCTTCTGTCGATATAAACATAAAGTATATTGTTAATGTCTGTGGCAAATTCGACCCACGAACCTCTGAATGGAATAATACGAGCGGAATAGATCGGCGTTCCGTTCGGATGGAATGTTTGAGCAAATGCAACGCCCGGCGAGCGGTGGAGCTGACTGACAATAACGCGTTCGGCTCCGTTAATGACGAACGTACCTTTTTCAGTCATAAAAGGCAAGTTGCCGAGATATACTTCCTGCTCGACTGTATTGATAAACTCTTCGGTTTCGCTGTCTTTGGTTGAAAGTCGCAATTTTGCTTTCAGAGGCGCCGAATAGGTCAATCCTCTTTCCTCGCACTCGGCTATCGAGAAGCGTGGCTTTTCGATGTGATATTCGATAAAATCGAGTCGATAAAATTCTTTATTGTCGAGAATGGGAAAATTTTGATTGAAAACAGCCTGCAGTCCTTTGTTTTCTCTCTGTGAAGGCGGCACTGAAAGCTGTAAGAATTCCTCAAACGATTCAAGTTGAATATTCAACAAATCTGGCACTTTAAGAGCAGGCGAAATCTTACCAAACGTAATGCGTCCGTTAATTTTATTTATCTTTTGTTTTTCCAATCCTAACCTCCGATGATTTATTAGGCTCTTTCAATAAATGAAAGAAAGTGGTAACCCGGGAATTCCGTTTTACCACTTCAAAAATTAATATGATTTTCCAGGAAAATCGTATAATTACTTAATTGTGACTGTAGCGCCGGCTTCTTCCAATTCCTTCTTGATTTTTTCGGCTTCTTCTTTGGAAACGCCTTCTTTAATCGGTTTCGGAGCGCTGTCAACCAGATCTTTTGCTTCTTTGAGTCCGAGAGAAGTATGAGCGCGGACAACTTTAATAACGTTAATTTTGGTGGCGCCTGCGCTTTCAAGAATAACGTCGAATTCAGTTTTTTCTTCTGCAGGAGCTGCGTCGCCGCCTGCAGCTACTCCGCCGGCCATAACAACAGGAGCTGCGGCGGTAACGCCGAATTCGTCTTCGAGAGCTTTCTTTAATTCTGCCGCTTCAACAAGCGTAAGGGCTTTGATTTTTTCAACAATTTCTGCAATTTTTTCTGACATTTTTATATCTCCTATTTCTTAATTATAATCTTAAAAATTATGCTGCTTTTTTCTTGGAAATCTCGTCAACAAGGCTGACTATGTCGCGCATAACCGCATTGATTGCGCCGACGATTCCTGAAGCCGGGGAGTTTATACTTCCGATAATTCCGGCAATCAACTCTTCCTTGGACGGCATCGAAGCCAATGTGTTCAACTGGTCGGCGGGGTAGAAATTCGATTCGAGGTAGCATCCTTTGAACTGGAATTTGCCGGTTTCATCAAAATATTTTTTGATGATTTTAGCCGGCGCAACAAAATTTTCTCCTGCGAACGCCACTCCCGTCATACCGACGAATTGATCATAAAGCTGTTCGTAACCGCCTAAATCTTCGAGGGCTTTTTTGAAGAGAGTATTTTTGAATACCTTGTAAGTAACGCCTTCTTTTTTGAATGTGGAACGGAGTTTATTGATATCTTCAACATTAACTCCTTTGTAATCCACTAAGTAGATTGCCGTAGAATTACTTACAAGTTCTTTAATCTGCTCTACGACCTCGTATTTTTTCGCTTTTTTCATCATTCTCCCGTATCAGTTATTACATCGTTCGGCTTAAGAAGCATTTATAAATAAAACCCGTATAGAAATACGGGTGAGTGCGTAATCTTTGTTATGTGGAAGCCACTTCGTCTTTGCTTATTTTCAAGCCGGGTCCCATTGTAGAAGACAAGTAGATACTTTTAATATATTGACCCTTAGCCGAAGCAGGCTTCATTTTTACAATTGTATTGAGAAAAGCTCTGGCATTATCGACAAGTTTGTCGGTATCAAAGGAAATTTTGCCGAGCGGAGTATGAACAATACCGGCTTTGTCGACGCGGAATTCGATTTTACCGGCTTTAACTTCTTTTACCGCCTGGGCGACATCCTGAGTAACAGTGCCGCTTTTCGGATTGGGCATGAGCCCTTTCGGACCCAGAATTTTGCCTAATTTACCCAATTCAGCCATGCTATCGGGCGTAGCAATCACAACGTCGACGTCAGCCCAACCTTCTTTAATTTTCTCTAAATATTCTTCGAATCCGGCATAATCCGCTCCAGCGTCCAAAGCTTCCTGCGCTTTCGAGCCTTTGGCGATAACAAGAACTTTGACATCTTTTCCCGTTCCGTGGGGAAGAGAGACAGTGCCTCTTACCATCTGGTCGGCATGTCTCGGGTCGACGCCCAATCTGATAGCGCAGTCGAGAGTTTCGTCAAATTTTACCTTCGAAAGCTCTTTCAATTTATCGATCGCTTCCTTCAAAGTATATTCTTTCTGAGCTTCGACTTTCTCCTTTATAGACTTCATTCTTTTTGAAACTTTCATAATGTCATCCACTATAAGTTTTTATTATTCTTCTACTGTAATTCCCATGCTTCTTGCGGTGCCGGCAATCATGCTCATAGCATGTTCGATATCGTGAGCATTCAAGTCGGGCATTTTCAATTCTGCAATTTCGCGTAATTGATCTTTTGTAACTTTTCCAACTTTGGTTTTATTCGGTTCAGGCGAACCTTTGTCGAGTTTCAAAGCCTTTTTGAGAAGCACTGCCGCAGGAGGCGTTTTGGTAATAAACGTAAATGATTTATCTGTATAGACAGTAATAACTACCGGGATGATTAATCCCTGTTTGTCGGCGGTTTTAGCGTTAAACTGTTTACAAAATTCCATAATATTAACGCCTTTTTGACCCAGCGCGGGGCCTACCGGCGGCGAAGGATTAGCCTGTCCTCCGGGAATCTGCAGCTTGATATAACCTTCTACTTTCTTTGCCATTGTTCTACCTTAATTATTTCTCTAATTCTGCTTGAGCAAAGTCAATTTCGACGGGCGTTTTACGCCCGAAAATCGAAACCATGACCTTTATTTTCATTTTTTCTTCGTTAACTTCTTCAACAATTCCCGAAAAATTATTAAACGGACCGTCGATGATTTTGACGTAATCTCCGGCTCGGAATAAAGTTTCGGTGCGTTCGGTATCCTCGTCTTTCGAAATTCTGCCTACAATTCTCTTTACTTCGTCGGGCTGCAAGGGAATCGGCGTTTTTTGCGAACCCAAAAAACCCATTACCGACGGGGTGTTCAAAATAAAGTCTTTAACTTTAGCGTCCAGGTCGGCGCATAAAAGTATATAGCCGGGAAAGAAATTCTTTTTCTTCGTTTTCTTCTTTCCGTCTTTTACTTCAAAAACTTTTTCCGTCGGAACGAGAACTTCATGAATCCGGGCTCTTAAATAGTCATTATCCTCGAGCTCGTTTTCTATCAGTGTTTTTACCTTGTTTTCGTGTCCCGAAAAAGTTCTGACTACATACCATTTACCTAACTGGGCGTCCAATTCTAAAAGATTCCTTTTAATATTTGATTAAGAGACATATCGATAGCATACGTAAAAAGCGCTAAAATCAAGCATACAACGACCACAACTACAGTAGAATCTTTCAATTCTTCTTTTGTAGGCCAGGTGACTTTTTTCATCTCCTTGACGACGTCATTAACAAAGTTGATAATTTTTTCTTTCATAATTGCACACTTTTATGGCTAGCACGTCAGGAGGGACTCGAACCCCCAGCCTGCGGTTTTGGAGACCGCTGCTCTGCCAATTGAGCTACTGACGTATTATTTAGTTTCCTTAAATATTACGTGTTTTCTAACAACCGGGTCGTACTTTTTGTATTCTACGCGGCCAGGGTGATTTCTTTTATTTTTTGTTGTAGTATAACGATATCCGGTTCCAGCAGAGCTTTCCAATACTATGATTTGTCTGATATTTTTTGCTTTGGCCATTTTACTTTGCTTCAGTTTATTGTTTAATATTTTTAATACAAAAAAGCAGCGGCTTTTTACTCTTGAGCTGATGACCGGGATTGAACCGGTGACCTCTTCCTTACCAAGGAAGTGCTCTACCAACTGAGCTACATCAGCATTTCAATTTTTAGGATCAAGTTCCGGTTGACTTTTATTCTTCTACAGTCGACCGATATAAGAAAAAATCCGAGAGCGGGAGACGGGACTCGAACCCGCGACCAACAGCTTGGAAGGCTGTGACTCTACCAACTGAGTTACTCCCGCATTCAAACAGAAAACAGGAAATCTTATTTTCGTTTGAAATGATTTCTTCCGAAAATCCAGATAGAAACATCAATATTTAATGAACATCTAAAATGCAAAAAAAATCCCGATATTTCATACCGAGTTTTAAGGAGTGGGCGGCGAGGGATTCGAACCCCCAAAGGCATTCGCCAACGGATTTACAGTCCGCCCCGGCTCTCCAACTCCGGCGTCCGCCCAGATATATCTATCCACATAATGTCAAAAAGCGAGCATCAAATATAGGACGCTTTTAAATAAAATGCAATATATAGATAGATTTTTCTGCTATTTTAAGTTTTTTACTAATTAAGAATTCCAAATTTATAAAAATTTTTTTAAAAAATCGCTAAATTTGTATTCACAAATCTTTTAAAAAGGTATAATTATGAAAATCACAATCCTCGGCTGCGGCAACATGGGTTTGACTTATGCCCGCGCATTTTTACAATATCACAAGACTACATTTGACGACCTGACTTTAATAGCAAAAGACGAAAAACATGCGACAGAATTAAATTCGATGAAGCTGGGAAAAGTCATAACCGGAATTACGCCCGATGCAATGCAGTGCGATGTTTTAATTCTTGCCGTAAAACCGCAGGATTTTATCGGCGTAGCCGGTTCGCTTAAAGGGAAAATCCCCCCCGAAACACTTTTAATTTCGATCCTTGCCGGCGTGAAATTAGACACTCTCCAGGAAAAACTCGGACATAAATATATTGTAAGGGCAATGCCTAATATGCCGGCTCAATTCGGCATGGGCATTACGGTATACATTCCTTCATCAGACGCTAACGTGCATCATCTCTCGACAGTGGAAAATCTTCTGAATACGACCGGAAGAACTTTCATGATAGAGAATGAAAATTTAATGGACGGAGTTACGGCGCTCAGCGGCAGCGGTCCGGCTTACTTCTATTATATAGTTAAAATAATGACGGATACGGCGAAGAAAATGGGGTTTGATGAAAGTCTGGCAAATCTACTGGTGATGCATACCATGCACGGGGCATTTCATGTAATGAACAATTCGGATACCGGGTTGGATGAACTTATCAGAAAAGTCGCTTCCAAGGGCGGAACGACCGAAGCGGCTTTAAAAACAATGAAGGACAATAAATTCGACGAAATTTTCGCAACGGCACTACTTAACGCCGAAAAACGCTCAAAAGAACTTTCGGAATTAAATGGGAAATAAGCCCGTAATTGGGCTTATTTTCCCGTTATCGGAATTTATTTTTCGATAAATTGTTTGTTCTTATAGTACTGAAACAGCTTATAGTTGATACTGTCGCTTAAAGCTTTAAAACTCGCCTCGATAATATTTGTAGACACTCCCACAGTTCCCCAGGCATCCTTACCGTCGCTCGATTCAATCATAACCCTTACTTTCGCTGCGGTGCCTTCTTTTTCGTCAAGTACTCTCACCTTATAATCTACCAATTTAATGTCGGCGACTTCCGGATAAAATCTGGTAAGAGCTTTGCGAAGCGCTTTATCGAGAGCATTAACTGGACCGTCGCCGTCCGACGCCGTATGTTCGATTTCGCCGTTTACTTCAATTTTGAGTACCGCTTCGGCATTCGAATGTCCTTCTTCGTCATAAAATACATTTACTTTGGAATCAAGTACTTTGAAGAACGGCGAAAATTCATCGGTTTCTGCTCTGAGCAACAATTCGAAAGAAGCTTCCGCGCCGTCGAACTGATATCCGTTGTATTCGAGCGATTTTATACGGTTAACAATTTTTTTACTCAGCTCTTTATTGTCTCCTATATCCACTCCGACCTCCTTGGCTTTATAACGGACGTTGCTTTGTCCCGACAAATCCGATACCAGCACACGTTGTTTATTACCAACCAATTCCGGCTCGATATGCTCATACATTCTGCTTTCTTTCATAACCGCGCTTACATGAACGCCGCCTTTGTGGGCAAAGGCGGATTTGCCCGTAAATGCAGCCCTAGTATTCGGATGGAGATTCATAATTTCGTAGACGTAATTCGATACCGAAGTCAGACTGGCGAGATTGGATTTTTGATTTGTTTCATAATTCATTTTTAAGATTAAATTCGGAATAATACTGCACAGATTAGCGTTTCCGCAACGTTCGCCCAATCCGTTGACGGTTCCCTGCACATGACGCGCTCCCGCTCTCACAGCCGCCAGCGAATTTGCAACGGCAAGTTCGGAATCGTTGTGAGTATGAATGCCGATTTTAACGTCGAATTTTTCCTTAACGGTTTTGGTAATTTCATAGACTTCTTCAGGCAAAGCGCCGCCGTTTGTATCGCATAACACCAGCGTATCGGCGCCTCCTTTTACCGCCGCCTCAAGCATCTTGAGCGCGAACTCCGGATCGTCTTTAAAACCGTCAAAAAAGTGCTCTGCGTCGAAGATAACCCTTCTGCCGTGCGATTTCAAATATTTAACCGATTTATAGATAAGTTCCTCGTTTTCGGCGTCCGTCAATCCGAGACCCTTTTGCGAATGAAGTTTCCAGGTTTTTCCAAAGATCGTAATAATCGGCGTTTCCGAATTAATGAGAGTATTCAAATTGTAATCGGATTCAACGTCTTTAACTGATCTGGCGGTGGAACCGAACGCGCATAGTTTGGCGTGTTGAAGATCAAGTTCTTTTGCTTTTTTGAAGAATTCCTCGTCTTTTGGATTACTTCCCGGCCAACCGCCTTCAATAATATCGATTCCGAATTCATCGAGTTTTTTTGCAATCAACAACTTGTCCTGAACCGAAAGGTTAACTCCTTCGCCCTGGGTTCCGTCGCGTAATGTAGTATCAAAGATTTCTACTAACATAATTTCTTCCTCTAATTTTAAATCATATTATTTTGACGGGCATATTCGAAAATATTTCCCGCTTCGATGATCGGCAATATATCTCCCAGCGGTCTGAGCTGGTAGGTTTCGTTTTTAGTTAGATTCCGCAATGTATTCCCGTTAAGATCCAATTCGAGCTCGTCTCCAGTTTCGATTTTATCGTTAAGTTTTTGGGATGTTTCATACGGCACAACAAAGCCGCCGTCGACACAGTTGCGATAAAATATTCTGGCATACGATTCGGCGATTATTGCTTTGGCTCCGGCAACCTGAAGCGCAAAAGGAGCGTGCTCGCGGGACGAACCGCATCCGAAGTTCGAACCGCCGATAATAATCTGATATTTTGTTTGATATTGCCCTTCATCAACAAAAGGAATGCCGCCTTTGGGTAAACCGGATTGACTCAAAGGCACGCCGGAAAGCGCAAATCTTCCGTAATTTTTAGATTCTTCCGGATCGCTTAAACTGTAGACCAGATGCTCGGCGGGAATAATCTGGTCGGTGTCTATATTGTCTCCAAGCACAAATGCTCTGCCTTTAATTATTTTTTCCATTTTTATTCTCTGTAATTTTTTTATAAAAATTCTCTCGGATCTGTAATTACGCCAGTCACTGCAGAAGCCGCAACGGTTAAAGGCGACGCAAGAAAGACTTCGGATTTTTTGCTGCCCATTCTGCCGGGGAAATTTCGGTTGGTAGTCGAAATAACTACTTCGCCGTCTGCAGCTCTTCCCACAGTGTCGGCCGGTCCGCCCAAACAAGCAGCGCACGACGACTGTGCAATAACACAGCCGGCTTTTTCAAAAATTTCTTTCAACGTTATTCCGTTGATTGTTTCCACTTCGAGTTGCTGCGCCACATAAGTACTGCCAGGCACTATAAAAGTCGGGGTCTTAACTTCATTGCCGAAAATAATTTTTGCAGCGTTGTAAAAATCCGTTAACTTACCGCCGGTACACGAGCCGATATAACATTTGGTCAATTTTCTGCCCGCTACATTTCTGACGGTATCCCTGTTATCCGGACTATGCGGCTTGGCGACCAACGGTTCAATTTCATTCACATTATAACGATAGACCTCCCTGTATTTTGCGTCGGGGTCGCTTTCGAAAATTTCGTACGGCTTGTCAGTTCTTTCTCTAACGTATTTTTCAGTTACTTCGTCGGCTTTAATAATGCCGTTCATGGCGCCGGCTTCGATTGCCATATTCGTCAGGGTCATTCTTTCGTCCATTTGCATTGAAAAGATAGCTTCGCCGTCGAATTCCAAAGCCCTGTAGGTGCCGCCGTCGGTTGTAATGTCTCCGAGTATCATCAAAATCAAATCTTTTGCAGTCAAATATTCCGGCATATTGCCTTCGAATATAAATTTGAGCGATTCGGGCACTTTTTCCCAAATTTTTCCCGTTCCGAGAATAAATGCGGCGTCTGTATTTCCAACGCCCGTCGAAAACATGCCGAAGGCGCCGGATGTACATGTGTGCGAATCTGTTCCGAACAATACGGTTCCGGGCAGATTATAACCTTCTTCCGCAAGCGCAATATGGCATACTCCTTTGTAACGGTCGGTGCCTACGTCGTAATAATTCGGCACGTTGTATTCGTTTGCAAATTCTCTCAGGATATTTACGTTACGGTTAGCCTGAGGATTTTTCGTAAAAATATAGTGGTCGGGAAAGATGACCAGTTTTTCTTTATCCCAAATTTTTGCTTTATCGCCGAACTCTCTTTTCCAAATATCGATTGTAGGCGGTCCGCATACATCGTGAGTCATCAGTACATCCACATTGAGCCATATGCTTTCGCCGGGTTCAACTCTTTTTTTACCGGCGGATTTAGCCATAATTTTTTCGGTTATAGTCATGCCCATAATTTATTTCCTTATTAAATTACTTCTGAAATTGATTCGTTATTTTTAGGTGAAGTCTGATTCATATATTTTTCTTTTTGATTCAGCGCGCTCAAATAAGCTTTTGCGCTCGCTTCGATTATATCGGTCGAAATACCCCTTCCCATGAAGGATTTATTTCCGCTGCGTATTCTTATAATAACTTCGCCCATAGCTTCGCGTCCCGAAGTAACCGAGCGCACCTGGTAAGATTCCACTTCGGAATTTATAGAAAGAGCCCGTTCAATAGCATTGAAAACCGCGTCTACAGGACCGTCGCCGGTTGCCGATTCAGAATAAATTTCGCCATTATAATTAATTTTTACTACCGCATTCGGAATAAGATTGGAACCGGCATTAACCTGAATATATTCGAGTTCATATATGTCGTTATCTTTTTGTATTTCGTCTCCCATCAGCATTCTGAGATCGTCGTCAAAAACTTCTTTCTTTTTGTCAGCCAATTCGGTAAAGGCTTTGTAGATATTCTGGAGTTCTTCGTCGGTCACTTTATAGCCGAGTTCCTGAAGACGCACTTTAAGACCGTGCCTTCCGGAATGTCTGCCCAGTACAATATTATTTTTCGGAATACCGACGCTTTCGGGTGTCATAATTTCGTAAGTTTCGCGGCTTTTGAGAACGCCGTCCTGATGAATTCCTGATTCGTGCGCAAAAGCGTTTTCTCCCACTATTGCTTTATTGCGCTGCACAAGCAGCCCGGTAAAAGCCGAAACCATTTTGCTCGTATTGTAAATTTCTTTCGTATTAATATCGGTGTAAAAATTAAGCAGGTTTTTCCTTACGTTAAGAGCCATTACGAACTCTTCCAGCGAAGCGTTGCCGGCTCTTTCGCCTATTCCGTTTATAGTGCATTCAACCTGTCGCGCGCCGCTTTGAACTGCGGCGATTGAATTGGCTACTGCAAGTCCCAAATCGTTATGGCAGTGAACGCTTATTATGGCTTTATCGATATTTTTTACTCTTTTTTTCAATTCGGCTATTTTAGCCGCAAATTCGAACGGCAGCGTATAGCCTGTTGTGTCAGGAATATTAACCGTAGTGGCTCCTGCTTCGATTGCCGCCTCGATTACTTCGGCGAGATAACCGATATCGGTTCTGCCTGCGTCTTCAGCGGAAAATTCAACGTCATCGGTAAAAGTTTTGGCGTACGCCACCGCGTCGTACGACATTTTAATTATTGTCTTCCGTTTCTCTTCAAGTGTTTTTCCGTAACGCTCGTGTCCGAATTTTCCGAGAATATGATAGTCGGAAGTGCTCGAAAAAGTATGAATTCTTTTCCGCGGAGCTGAAGCCAGCGCATCTGCCGCAGCTTTAATGTCTTTTTCGTTTGCGCGGGACAAGGCAGCGATAATGCAATCGACCTCTTCGGCAATCCGTTTTACGGCTTCGAATTGCGCCGGCGACGAAATAGGAAATCCCGCTTCGATTACGTCAACATTTAGCTTAGCGAGCTGATGCGCAATTTCTACTTTCTCATGGACGTTCAACGACGCGCCAGGCGACTGTTCGCCGTCTCTTAATGTTGTATCGAATATCAGTATTTTATTGTCGTTCATGTTGTTTCTCCGCTAATATCTTTTTCATAATGTAAAAACATTGATAGCCTGAGTAGCCACAATCTTTTCAAATTCTTCTATAATCAAGTTGGTCATCTCTTCAGTAGTAACGAGTTTATTTCCTTCTTTAAAGATGTCTCTTGTTCTGTATCCTTTCGACAGAACGTTTTCGATCGAATTTTCGATAATCTCCGAAGCTTTGTCCATCTGGAAAGAATATTTTAGCATCATGGCAGCCGACGAAATTGCCGCTATCGGATTGGCGACTCCTTTTCCCGCAATGTCCGGAGCGCTGCCGTGAACGGGCTCGTATAACGCATATTTGGTCCCGAGGCTTGCCGACGGTAACATTCCCAAACTTCCGGTTATCATTGCGGCTATATCGCTCAAAATATCTCCGAACAGATTCGAAGTCAAAATAACGTCGAATTGCTTCGGGTCTCTTACAATTTGCATTGCGGCATTGTCGACATACATATGATTCAACTGAACGTCCTGATACTCCTTGTGGACGTCCATTACTACTTTTCTCCAGAATTGCGACACTTCCAGAACGTTGGCTTTGTCGACGGAAGTGACTTTTTTATTGCGTTGTCTTGCAAGTTCAAACGCTTTACGCGCGATTCTCTCGACTTCCCCTTTTGTATAAACCATCGTATTGAAGCCTTTCTCGTCGTCATAACCGCGAGGTTCGCCGAAATAGATACCGCCGGTAAGCTCCCTTAGTATCAGTACGTCGGTTCCTTTAAGAACTTCGGCTCTAAGCGATGAATTCTCGAGCATTGAGTTATAAATTCTCGCAGGCCTTAAATTTGCAAACAAGCCCAGGGCTTTCCTCAATTTGAGCAATGCCGCTTCGGGTTTAAGATGATGCTCGAGATTTTCCCATTCAGGGCCTCCTACGGCTCCAAGAAAAACAACATCGGAGCTGTAACATACATCGAGAGTTTCATCGGTCAGCGGAGTTTTGAATTTGTCGTAAGAAGACCCGCCGATTAACGCCATCTTAAATTCAAATTCCGTGTTAAATTTTTCTCCGGCGGCTTTAAGTACTTTAACGGCTGAGTTAACGACTTCGGGACCGATGCCGTCGCCCGGCAATAATGCTATCCGATACATATATTTCCCCTTTTAATTTTTTTTGAGCCAGCTCATCATGCTGCGTAATTTGGCTCCTACTTTTTCAATTGGATGTTCCTGGTTTTCTTTTCTCAATTTATTTAAAGTCGGTTGACCATTTTTATTTTCTTCAATCCACTCCTCGGCAAATTTGCCGGTTTGAATTTCGTTCAGAATTTCTTTCATAACTTTTTTAGTATCGCTGTTAATAACTCTTGTGCCTCTTGTCATGCCTCCGTATTCGGCGGTGTCGCTTACCGAATAGTTCATACGCGTTAGGCCGCCTTCGTAGTAGAGGTCGACAATCAACTTAAGCTCGTGCATACACTCGAAATAAGCCAGTTCGGCGGGATAACCCGCTTCGACCAATGTTTCAAAGCCTGCTTTGATCAGCTCGGCAGATCCGCCGCACAGAACGGCTTGTTCACCGAACAGGTCTGTTTCGGTTTCGTCTTTGAAAGTAGTTTCGATAACGCCTGCGCGAGTTCCTCCTATTCCTTTTGCCCAGGCTAAGGCTTTATCGCGCGCCTGTCCGGAAAAGTCCTGATGAATTGCAATCAAACAGGGAGTGCCGCTGCCTTCCTGAAAAGTACGGCGCACCAGATGCCCCGGCCCCTTGGGAGCGATCATTATAACGTCGATATTTTCCGGGGGGACAATCTGCTTGTAATGGATATTAAAGCCGTGGGCAAAAGCCAGAGTTTTTCCTTCTCTTAAAAAAGGTTTAATTTGACTTTCATAAACTTCTTTTTGATTCTGATCCGGCAATAAAATCATAATAACGTCAGCCCAATTCGCGGCTTCGTCAACTGTAAATACTCTGAGACCGGCTTCTTCGGCTTCTTTCCATCTGGATGATGATTTTCTCAAACCGATTGCCACATCCATTCCGCTGTCTTTCAGATTGAGAGCATGAGCGTGTCCCTGACTGCCGTATCCCATTACTGCAATTTTTTTCCCTTTTAGTATGTCCAGATTTGCATCCTGGTCGTAATAGACTTTCATTTTTTATCTCCGTTAATTTTTTTATGGTCGTCTTCTTTTTCCTTGGGTAGTTTTCTAATTTGTTCGCCGCGCCGTAGAACGACCGTACCCGAACGCGCAATCTCTTTAATTCCAAAGGGTTCGAGAACGTTAATGGCAGCGTCGATTTTATCAGGCGGGCCTGTAATTTCAAGCATAATTGTTCTGTTGTTAATATCGACGACATTTCCCCTGAAAATTTCACAGATATTGATAATTTCAGAACGCGTTCCTTTCTGATAGAATACCGTAATCAACATCAACTCGCGCTGCACTTTCGGTTGATGCGTCATATCGATAATTTTTATTGTGTCTATCAGTCTGTTCAGTTGCTTAACAATCTGCTCTATAACTTTGTCTTCGCCTTCCGTAACGATAGTCATTCTCGATACAGTAGGATCTTCGGTTTCGCCGATGGAAATCGAATGAATATTGTATCCTTTGGCGCTGAACATAGTAACGACTCTGTTGAAAGCGCCGAATTTGTTTTCTACGAGCGCTGATATTATATGCATCATTTTAGATCATCTCCTTTGGGTCTAATCTACGAATAATCATATCGCTAATGGAAGCTCCTGCGGGCACAATGGGAAAGACCATGTCTTCCTTAGCTACTTTGAATTCGACCATAACGGGACCGTCATTATAGTCGAGCATTTCCCTGAGCAGCGGTTCGACATTATGAGGACTGTCGGTCGAATAAGCTTTGACACCGAAAGCTTCCGCTACTTTTACAAAATCTGGATTGCTATCCGAGAGGTCGGTAAAGCTGAATTTTTCCGCATGGAAAAGCTCCTGCCATTGCCGCACCATTCCGAGGAAACTGTTATTAAGGACAATAATTTTTATCGGCAGTTTGTAATAAACTGCGGTTGCCAATTCCTGAATATTCATCTGGAAGCCGCCGTCGCCGTTAATTGAAATTACGGGACGGTCTTTTACGCCGAAAGCGACTCCGATTGCGGCGGGAAGAGCAAATCCCATAGTTCCCAAACCGCCGCTGGTTATATGAGAGCGAGGATGATTAAACTTATAATATTGCGCCGTCCACATTTGATTTTGGCCTACGTCCGTAACTACGACTGCTTCTCCTTTGGTAAGTTCGGATAATTTTTCAATTACAAATTGAGCTCTCAATCTGCCGTCGGACATATCGTATTCGAGCGGACACTCGTTTTTCCATTTATTAATTTGTTCCCACCATTCGTCGAGGTCGGGTTTACGCGTAATTTCCGAGGCAAGTTCAGCCATTACATGTTTAACGTCGCCAACTATCGGCAGATCGACTACGATGTTTTTGTCGATGCAAGTCGGGTCGATGTCCACGTGAATTTTGTATGCATTGCGGGCAAACGTTTCTACTTTTCCCGTTACCCGGTCGTCGAATCGAGCGCCCAGCGAAATGAGTAAATCGCAGTTATTGACTGCTTGATTTGCCCAGTAAGTGCCGTGCATTCCGAGCATACCGAGCGATTGAGGGTCTGTGCCCGGGAATGCGCCCAAGCCCTGCAATGTCATTGTAACGGGCAAATTATTCTCTTTGGCAAGGAGATACAATTCCCTGTGGCCGCCGGACATAATAACGCCTCCGCCTACATAAAGCAAGGGCCTTTTTGCTTTTTGAATCATCATAGCGGCTTTTTTAATTTGATTTTGATGACCGAATACTTTCGGCTTGTAGCCTTTAAGATCTATTTTATCGGGGTAATTAAATTCAGTTATGTTATTGATGACGTTTTTAGGCAAATCGACAACCACCGGTCCGGGTCTGCCGGTCGAGGCGATATAAAACGCCTGCCTGATAGTAGGGGCTAACTCCGATATATCTCTTACAAGAAAATTGTGTTTTGTTATCGGTCTGGTAATACCGCAAATGTCGGCTTCCTGAAAAGCGTCGTTGCCGATTAAATGCGTAGGCACCTGTCCGGTAAAAACAACTATCGGCACAGAATCCATATAAGCGTCCGTAATACCCGTAACCGTGTTAGTGGCGCCGGGTCCTGAGGTTACGAGAACGACTCCGACTTTGCCGGTTGCTTTTGCGTACCCTTCGGCCATGTGAGTTGCGCCTTGTTCGTGTCGCACCAGTATGTGTTTCAAAAAGTCGATATCATAGAGCCTTTCGTAGATAGGCAAAACCGCGCCGCCGGGATATCCAAAGACGTATTCTACGCCTTCCCTTTTAAGGCATTCAAAGAAAATATCAGCCCCGGACATTTTATTTTTTTTGGTATTCATAATTACCCCTTTCATTGATTTTCATATTTATACTTAAAATAGCGCCGGTATTGGCGGAAGTAACCATTTTGGAATAGCGCGCCAAATAACCTTTTTTAATTTTCGGTTCGAACGGAGGAAGTTCAGCCAGTCTCCTTTCGATTTCTTCCTGGCTAAGCTCCACGTTCAGCTTGTAATTAGGGATATCAATCGAAATAATATCGCCGTTTCTCAACGCCGCGATCGGACCTTTTACGGCGGCTTCCGGCGATACATGTCCGATACAAGCTCCTCTGGTGCCTCCCGAGAATCTTCCGTCGGTTATCAAAGCGACTTTATCTCCCAAGCCCATTCCCATAATTTCGCTTGTAGGCGCAAGCATTTCGGGCATTCCCGGTCCGCCTTTAGGTCCTTCGTACCTGATAACAACAACGTCGCCCGCTTTAATTTTTCCGTTTCTTATTCCTTCCAGAGCTTCGCCCTGCGAGTCGAAAATAACCGCCGGTCCGCGATGAACCAGCATTTTAGGGTCGACTGCGCCGGTCTTTACAACCGAACCGTTAGGAGCCAGATTGCCGAACAGCACAGCCAGTCCGCCTGTTTTGCTGAACGGATTGTCTACTGTTCTGATAACATTGCCGTCTTTAATTTCGGCTTCTGCGATATTCTCGCCGAGAGTTTTTCCAGTAACCGTTGGGGAATCGAGATAAAGTAGTCCGTCTATTTTCGAAATTTCTTTCAATATTGCAGATATTCCGCCAGCTCTATCCACATCTTCCATATGCACGCTTTTTGTCGCAGGCGAAACTTTACAAATATAAGGCGCTCTTTGAGCCAGTTTATTCAATTCATCCAGTTCAAAATCGATTTCCGCTTCGTTGGCGATAGCCAGGGTGTGCAATACGGTATTTGTGCTTCCGCCCATTGCCATGTCCAATGCAAAAGCATTAAGGATCGATTTCTTTGTAATAATATCTCTTGGTTTCAAATCTTTATTTATCAGGTCGATAATTTTAGAGGCAGCCTGTTTTGCAAGTTCATGTCTTTTGGGATCTACTGCGAGGATCGAACCGTTGCCGGGCAAAGCGATTCCGAGCGCTTCCATGAGGCAGTTCATTGAATTGGCGGTAAACATACCGCTGCAAGAGCCGCAAGTGGGGCATGCAAAATTTTCCAATTCTTTCAATTTGTCGTCGTTAATTTCACCGGTCGAATATTTTCCGACTCCTTCAAAAACCGAAATCAAATCGACCACATCGCCCGAAGGAGTGTAACCGGCTTTCATCGGACCGCCGGATATAAAAATTGTGGGAATATTGAGTCTAACCGCAGCCATCAGCATGCCGGGCACAATTTTGTCGCAATTCGGAATGCAGATCAAACCGTCGAGGCGATGAGCTTCGGCTACGGTTTCTACGCTGTCGGCTATTAATTCTCTGCTGGCAAGCGAATACCGCATGCCGATATGACCCATTGCAATGCCGTCGTCGACTCCGATAGTATTGAATTCAAACGGAACGCCGCCCGCTTTGCGCACTTCCTCTTTAACTATTCGTCCAAACTCTTGAAGGTGAACATGTCCGGGAATTAAATCGATATAAGAATTGCACACGCCGATGAACGGCTTATTAAAATCCTCGTCGGATTTAATAACGCCTGTGGCTTTCAATAAACTTCTGTGCGGCGCTTTGTCGAAACCTTTTTTGATTAAATCGGATCTCATCTCAATCCTCTAACTTTTAATAAAATATAACTTTAGATATACCTTTAGGGTTTTAGTCAATCCCTAAATTATCTTAAAAATTATATTATGTTATTGTTAGGGATTGACTAAATATTATTACCCTAGTATAATCACTAGGCTAATAATATTGATAATAATTAGATTAATAATCCCTAGAAGGTTAGTATCTAAAGATGAGTTAAAAGAAACACTAAGGCTGTCGATAGCGTGTGCTTGTGGCCCGCCGGATATTTGATTGGTTGTAATATGTTTATTATGTTCAGCCATAACTCGAATGCAATTATAAGTTATAATTGATTCGATGTCAAGTTTTTTCTGAAAAAATATTGTATAATTATTCGCCGCCATGCATACCATCATACGGGATGTCTGTTTTTTTGGATTAATGAATCAAGAAAGTTATTTTTGCATTCAATCATTTAACGAGAAAGAAAATTATGAAACAAAAAATCGCACTTATCGGTTTTGGAACGGTAGCGCAGGGGTTGTGCGAAATACTTATAAACAAGAAAAACGAACTTGCAAAAAAATACAACTACCGATACGAGATTGTGGCGGTAAGCGATCTCAGATTCGGCTCCGTATATAATCCGGACGGACTCAACCTGAAACGGCTGCTGAAAGAAGTAAAAGAAAAAGGTAAATTTATCAAAGACCGTGTTGATTGGAGCGCCATTGAAACGATTGAGAAGTCGAATTCAGACGTCGTTTGCGAACTTGCGTATACTAATTTGAAAGACGGACAACCTGCAATAAAGCATTGCGAGACCGCCTTCAAAAACAAGAAACACGTAGTTACAAGCAATAAAGGTCCCGCAGCCCTTGCATATCGAAGGCTAAAAAGACTAGCAGATAAAAACGGCGTGAAATTTATGATCGAAGGAACCGTCCTAAGCGGCACGCCCGTTCTGAACCTTGCAGAAGGACCGTTGGCAGGCAACAAAATTATTTCCGCCAAAGGAATTCTCAACGGCACTACAAATTATATTCTGACTAAGATGGAAGAAGGGATGAGCTATGAAGACGCGCTAAAGGAAGCTCAAAAGCTAGGATATGCCGAAGCCGACCCCACTAACGACGTCAAAGGTTACGACGCACGAGCAAAAATAACAATTCTGGCAAATGTATTAATGAACGTAAATCTCAACATGGCGGAAGTAAAATGTAAAGGCATTACAAAAATCACCCTGAAAGAAATAGCGGAGGCAAAGAAGAAAAACGCAAGATGGAAATTAATCGGCTCGGTCGAAAATAAGAACGGCAAAATTAAGGCATACGTAAAACCCGAGTTAATTCCTCTCGATCATCCGCTTGCCGGAGTTATGGGTTCTACGAACGCGCTGACGTTTACAACCGACTTGCTGGGAGACGTAACCATAGTAGGCAAAGGCGCCGGTAAAATCGAAACGGGATTTTCTATTCTGACCGATCTTCTCGCATTAAATAATTCGGAATAATTTATCCGAACTATATTATTATAAGTTAATGCTATCGATGCAAATTGAAAACTTTGCAATGATATTGTAAAAATCAATAATCATCGAATTATATTTCTTTAATTACTAACAAAAGTAGATTCACATCTCATATTAAACCCTTTACAACTTTATAAAGCCATACACAACATTTCGCTTTAATCCATTCAGCTTCTTACGATAATGAAAATGGCAAAAAGCTTAAAAGTCATATAGGAGAAGCAATGAAAAAAATAATCCGTTTATTTGTAATTAGCCTGTTAATTTTGCCCGGCGCGCTTTTATCTCAAAATAATAATTGGGGCGTCGATTTTCACGGTTTCGTGAAGACAGATTTCTTCTACGATACACATGAAGTAATAACCGCCCGTGAAGGACATTTTCTATTATATCCTTCGAACGACAAATACGACGTCAACGGTAAAATAATTAACGACCGGGGTTCATTTAACATACTTTCAATACAGACGCGTTTAACCGGGAAAATCACAGCCCCCGATGTGCTGGGTGCAAAAACCGGCGGAATTATTGAAGGCGCGTTCTTCGGTCATTCCGAAGGCGATATTAACGGTTTTAGGTTACGTCACGCATTTGTAAAACTTGAATGGGAAAATACTTCGTTGCTTGCCGGCCAATACTGGCATCCGATGTTTGTAACGGAAGTATTTCCCGACGTAGTCTCTTTTAATACCGGAGCGCCGTTTCAACCGTTCTCCAGGAATCCGCAGCTTCGTATAACTCAGAAAGTCGGTATTTCCAGGTTTATATTTGCAGCTTATTCTCAAAGAGATTTTGCCAGTCCCGGTCCCGAGGGGAGCTCATCGATTTATTTAAGAAACTCCGGCATTCCCGGGCTTCATTTTCAGGCTTCTTTTAATATCGATAATCTTCTTTTGGGAGCGGGCATCGATTATAAATCGCTACTGCCGGAGAAAGCTTCGGAAAATAACTTCTATTCAGACAACAAAGTTCAGAGCTTCTCGGCAGTTGCATTCGGAAAACTTACGAGCGGCGATTTTACCGCTAAACTTGAAGGCGTTTACGGTCAAAATCTATTCGATCTGTTAATGCTGGGAGGTTATGCGGTTAATGAAACGGATATTAACTCGGGAGTTAAAAATTTTACTAATCTGAATATCTATTCCGTTTGGACGGATTTGAGCTACGGTAAAGACGTTCAGATTGGTCTGTTCGCAGGGTACACGCAAAACAACGGAGCGGAAAATAACGTTACCGCATACTATTCACGAGGTTCAAATATCGATTACGTTTATCGCATTTCTCCGCGCGTTGTATTTAATTCGGGCAAGCTCAGAATCGCGGGCGAAGTTGAATACACTGTCGCAGCATACGGTACAACCGGCTCCGAAGGAAAGGTTTACGACAGCAAAGAAATTGCAAATCTGAGAGTACTAACGGGAATTTATTTATTCTTTTGAAATTATTTAATAACAATATAAACGGAAGAAAAAATGAAACTCATTAAATTCAACGATTGGAAAGTGTTTTATAAAATCATTTCCCTATCGTTCGTAATCTTATTTACAATTTATCTTGTTTTCTTTTTGTTTCTGCTGCCGACAATAAGCGATACTCTTTATACCAATAAAAAAGAAAACGTAAAACACACAGTCGAAGTCGCTTATAATATTCTTCAAAAAGAATATCAACTTTATCAAAGAGGCATTCTTAGCGAAGAAGAAGCCAAACAAAACGCGATTGAGCTCGTTCAGGATCTGCGATACAATGAAAACGAATATTTCTGGATTAATGACTTCTCGCCCCGTATGGTTATGCATCCCATTAAGAAAGAAATGAACGGACAGGATCTGAGCAGCTACAAAGACCCGGACGGAGTGCAACTCTTCGTGAAGATGGCTGAAGTTGCCAAGCGAGAAGGCGAAGGCTATGTAAATTACAGATGGAGTAAACCCGGATTTTCCGAACCAGTCCCCAAAATATCATTTGTAAAAGGGATGAAAGAGTGGGGCTGGATAGTGGGCAGCGGAATTTATGTTGACGATGTGGAAGCGGAGATTGCCGACATTCGATTCCATTTTATCCAGATTCTAATTTTCGCTTCGATCGGTTCGCTAATTTTCGGTTACTATATTGCAAAGAAAATTTCCACCCCGCTGAATAAGCTGAGCGCGGCAGCGGAAAAAGTCGCCGAAGGGGACGTAAATGTAACTGTGGATATTAATACCAAAGACGAATTGGGTAACCTTGCCAATGATTTTAATAGAATGGTTAACAATATTCGCAAATCGATTCAAGAAATCGAACTGAAGAGCAAAGAAGCAGAAGAAGCCGCTTCGGAAGCCGAAAAAGCGAAACAGCTTGTTGAAGCTCAACAAAAATATCTCGCCGACAGTACAAAGGTGCTACTGGAAAGTATGGACAAATTTGCCGAAGGCGATCTTACTGTCGAAGTTGTTCCGGAGAAGGAGGACGACGACATAGGAAAGCTATTCAAGGGATTTAATAAAGCCGTTAAAAATATCACTAATTTAATCAACAACATTATTCAGGCTGTTGAAGCAACCGCCAGCGCCAGCAATCAAATATCGTCCAGCACCGAAGAGATGGCTGCAGGCGCGCAGGAAGTAAGCTCTCAAACAAACGACGTTGTCAGCGCCGTAGAACAGGTAACTAAAACAATTATTGACATTTCACGAAATTCGAACACGGCATCGGAGATTGCAAGGCGCACGGGCGACGCCGCTCTCGAAGGCGGAAGAGCAGTAGAAAATACCATAGTCGGGACTCAGAATATTGCGAATGCCGTAACTAAATCGGCGAAAATAATTAATGAACTGGGTAAGAACAGCGAGCAGATCGGACAGATCGTACTCGTAATCGACGAAATCGCCGACCAGACAAATTTACTTGCGCTAAATGCGGCTATCGAAGCCGCCCGCGCCGGCGAACAAGGCAGAGGCTTCGCCGTCGTTGCAGACGAAGTCCGTAAGCTTGCAGAAAGAACTACCAAAGCAACCAAAGAAATAACCGATATGATACGCAAAATACAGCACGATACAAAAGAGGCGGTCAGTTCAATGAACGAAGGCACTAATGAAGTCCAAAAAGGAAGAGAATTGGCCGAACAGGCAGGTAAAACCATAAAACAAATTATAGAAGAAGCAAAAAGCAATGCGGATATTGCCACTCAGGTAGCCGCCGCCACAGAAGAGCTTTCGTCTGCCGCCGAACAAATAGGCAAAAATATGGAAGGTATCAATACAGTCACACAACAGACTGCCGACGGAATTCATCAGATAGCCAAAGCTACAGAAGATCTAAGCCGTCTAACCGACAAGCTGCAAAATCTAATATCCCTTTTTAAAATAAGCGAATACGATAAATCGTTAGAAAAACCCGGACATTTAATCGGCAGCAACCGGAATATTTTCGCTCTCGAATAATATGCGAATCATGGCCTCCCCAAGGAAACCCGTTCGGTTTATAGAAGAACGGGTTTCTTTTTAAATACCAATCTGAAAAGGGAACCTTTCCCTTTTTCACTTTCTACTTCGATCGATATATTGTTGATTTCGCAATATCTTTTAACCAGAGCCAGTCCTAAACCGTTCCCTTCGTAAGTTCTGGTATATCCCCTTTCTTCCTGAGTAAAAGGCTTAAAGATATCGGCAATAAACTCCCGGCTCATTCCGATTCCCGTATCTCTTACTTGCGCTGTCAATTCGCCTTCGTAATTTCTGTCGATTATAATATCGATTTTCCCTTTATGCGTATATTTGATTGCATTATCCATTAAATTTGCAAAGATCTGAGTAATGCTGTACTCGTCACCGATAAGTTTTGTATCCTCAACCAAACAATCGAGATAGAGCCCGAGATTTTTATTTTTTGCCTGTGTTTTGAATTCTTCAATTATTTTATTAAGAATATCCGTTTTCAAATCTATTGTTCTAAAAATCGGTTTATAAGAATTTGTCTGTATTTCGGACATGTTAAGTATCAGGTCGATAGTACGCATAATGCGTTTAACCGAAAGGTCAATACCGTCAAAGAGCTCGCATGCCGTTGCGTCAATCTGGTTGCATAAGTCTTCCCTGATAAGGCTAAGATTTCCGATAATCACATTTATCGGAGTTCTTATTTCATGCGACATCTGGGAAAGGAATTCTGTCTTAATTTTTTCAGAAACTTCCGCTTCTTCTTTGGCTTTAATTAATTCTTCAACCATTTTTTTCTTTTCCGTAATATCTTCTTTGACGGCTACAAAGTGAGTAATATTTTCATTGTTATCGAATACTGGAGAAATCGAAGCCGATTCCCAATAGAGTTCCCCGTTTTTCTTTTTGTTCAGTATTTCGCCGTGCCATTCTTCGCCGCTTAAAATTGTATTCCACAAATTTTCATAAAAAAAAGAATCGTGATAGCCTGATTTTAGAACATTGGGTTTAAGTCCGATTACTTCTTCTTTTTCGTAGCCGGTTACTTCGCAGAATTTTTCGTTAACATATTGGATAAATCCGTTTGTGTCGGTAATAACAACTGA
Source organism: Melioribacter sp. (assembly GCF_049325435.1). Lineage (NCBI taxonomy): Bacteria > Pseudomonadati > Ignavibacteriota > Ignavibacteria > Ignavibacteriales > Melioribacteraceae > Melioribacter > Melioribacter sp. Next base: position 112,537 of record NZ_JBMOLD010000010.1, read on the forward strand.
TGCGGGGCTTTGCTCGACGGCGCGAAGCAATTTACGTAATTCTTCTTCCGACCTTTTTCTATCCGTAATATTTCTCACAACAACGACCAGGTTTTCCTTATCGCTGCAAGCCATACGCGCTTCATAATACTGAACGCTGCCTGCCAGCGTCAGCGCGTATTCGAATGTCTGAATGGTTCCGAGTTCAAGCGTTTTTTCAATGTTACGGAATATCATTTCGGAGACTTCCTTCGGCAATATATCTTTTAGATTCTTTCCAATAATATTATTCCGTCTTGTGTATAAGTCGCTGTCCGAAGGAGCTTTGTAATCGATAAAGTTGCCTTTTGCGTCGATTAGAAAAACCATATCGGGAATTGCATCCAGAATAGCTCTGTTTTTCGATTCGCTTTCGCGAAGAGATTCTTCGTATTTCTTTTTACTTGTTTCGGTTTCGATATATTCGACGGCAAAAGAAATATCCTCAGCCAATTCGTCAAAAAGTTTTAATTCTGCTTCGTCAAAAAAATCCGTTTCGGCGGCGTAGATATTGAATGCGCCGATTGTTTTACCGAATATTTTGATTGGGAAAGAGCCGACGGAATTATAGCCGCTTTTCAAAGCTTTTTCTCTCCAGGGCAGCATAGATAAATCTTCGGCAATATTATTTACAATAGCTCTTACTCCTTTGTCTATAACCCTCCCGAAGGGTCCTTGTTTTTCCTTATCGTCATTAAGATTTATAGACAGACTATCGAGGTAGTCTTTGGAATCCCCTGCAAAGGCGACGGGTATCACTTTGTTGTTTTTTTCTTCTCGGATGCCCACCCAGGCTAACTTGAAGTTGCCTTTTTCGACAGCGATACGGCACGCTTCCTCTAGTAAAATCTGCTTGTCTTTCACACGAACGATAACTTCGTTAATACTGCTCAGAACGGCATAAACCCGATTTAATTTTTTAATCTCTCTTTCGGATTTTTTTCGTTCTGTAATATCGTAGAGATATCCTTTAAGCTGTATTAAATTTCCTTTATCGTCAAATTCTCCGACAATGTTTTCCACTACATTTATTTCCTTACCGTCCTTCCTTAGAACGGTAATTTCGTAGTTTTCCAATTTCTTTTTGGCTTTCAATTCATTAAGAAGTTTGAATCGGTCTTCCGGATTTTTGTATAACGACAACAAATTGGTTTGCATCAATTCATCCATCGAATCGAAACCGAGTATATTTGCCAAAGCCGGATTGACCAGAATAAATTTACCTTCCGGAGTCGAGATAAAATCTCCGGTAAGGTCGTCCATAACTAGTCGTCTGAATTTTTCCTCGCTTTCTGCAAGCAGCATCTGAGTTTTTTTGGCTTCTGTAATGTCTCTGGTAATCGAAAGGATATGCGGTTCGCCGTTAATAGTGATTAAGGAAGCGGACATAAGAGCTGTTTTCAGGCTTCCGTCCTTGCATCGGAAAATCGACTCCAGATTAGATACGTATCCGTATTTTTTTAATCCGTCAATTAACTTTTCCCGGTCGGAAGGAATAGCCCATATATCAATTTCGGAGGATAGTTTACCGATAACATTCTCTTTCGTGTATCCGGTTAGCCTGGTAAAACCCCGGTTAATATCGACGTAAGCGCCGTCGAGCTTATTAATATTTACTGCGTCGGGACTTGTAAGAAACGCCGCGCGATATTTTTCTTCGCTTTCTTTCAGTTTTTCTTCGGCGGCAATTTTTTCCAGCTTAATTTCTTTCAGTTTCAGCGCCTCGCTGACCGCAAAAGGAAGACGAATAATATTTTCCTTTATCACATAATCCCAAGCCCCTTGTTTCATGCATTCGACAGCAATCTCTTCGTTCATAGAGCCAGTCAAAACAATAAAAGGCGTCGCCGGAGTTTCTTTAATAGCAATTTTAAGCGCGTTCATTCCATCGAAATTAGGCATTTTATAATCGGAGATAATAATATCCGGCGCGAACTCTTTAAGTTCTTTTCTGTACTCTCTTTCCGTTTCAACAGTCCGATAAATAAAAGATAAGCCGGCTTTTTTAAGCGTTCGTTCCGCTAGTTCCACATCGGTAGGTAAATCTTCAATAAAAAGAATTTTTATTTTTTTTTGCATTTTTGCCTCGGTTATAAAAAGACACCGTCAATTAGGAGAAGCAATGAGGTTTATATATAACATACTTAAACTGTCATTAGTTTATTAATCGGACGGAAGCCTGTTCAGAAGCAGCCAGTACATTCCGACCTGCCTAACCGATTCTACAAACTGTTCGAAATCGACCGGTTTTTTGATATAGCTGTTGACGCCTAGCTTATAGCTTTCTATCATATCTTTTTCCTGGTCGGAAGAAGTCATTACGATAACCGGAATAATTTTTTTATCCGGGTCGCTTTTCAAAGCTTTAAGAACTTCGAGTCCGTCTACCTTGGGCAGTTTAAGATCGAGCAGAATAATTTTTGGGGTGTTATTGGGATTCCTTTTCGCGTATTTATTCCTGCAATAGAGAAAATCGAGAGCTTCCTCGCCGTCATTAACTACGTAAATGTGATTGGCAATGCCGTTCTTTTTTAGCGCTCTCAGAGTAAGTTCTATATCATTCTGATTATCCTCGATAAGCAGGATATCAACAGGTTGCGCATCCATTTTTTCCCTCCCTAATAATTTTTTTTCTGATTTATCCGAGATAGAAATAAAACGTTGACCCTTTCCCCGGCTCCGATTCAGCCCACATATCGCCGTCGTGCCGGCTAACAATTCGCTTTGCAATTGCAAGCCCTACTCCGGTGCCGGAAAATTCCGTCTCGGTATGCAAGCGCTGAAAGACTCCGAAAAGTTTATTGTAATACTTCATCTCGAATCCTGCGCCGTTGTCTTTTATCCAGTAAACAATTCTATCTTTGTCGGGCATGCTTCCGATTTCAATAACGGGATTATCCTTTTTAGAAGAGAATTTAATTGCATTGGAAATAAGATTTGACCACAATTGACGCATCATTGTAGGATCTCCGTGTGCATCGGGCATATCGTAGATATTTAAAGTTATATTTGCCCTCTCCCATTCGGACGTCAGTTCGTAGTAAATTGAATTTACGAGGGTTTGCATATCAATTCTCGTTTTTTTCAATTGGTGCCTGCTTACTCTCGAAAAAGCCAGGATATCGTCGATAAGTTGGCTCATTTTTTTTGTGTTATCTCTTACGACGTTCAAAATTCTCAAACCCTCCTCGTCCAGCGCCGTAGAATAATCCTCAATTAATATTTTGGAAAACCCGTCGATTGCCCTTAAAGGCGCCCTCAGGTCGTGAGATACCGAATAGGAAAAGGCTTCGAGTTCTTTATTGGCGTTTTCAAGTTCGGCTGTTCTTTCTTTCACTTTTATTTCGAGTTCGAGATTAAGCTGTTTAATTTTTTCTTCGGCAAGTTTCCTGTCTGTTATATCGAGTACTGTGCCTAGCAGTCTTACCGGTTTGCCGTTTTCATCCTTAATCAATTCGGCTCTGTTATTAAGCCAAACAATTTTTCCGTCGGGTCGAATAATCCTGTGATCGATGTTATAGTCCTTAATTCCTTTGGCAGCCAATTCCAGATTTTGATTTACCATGTCGATGTCGTCGGGATGAACAACTTTATTAATGAATTCGGCAACATTAACCGTGTCTTCCGGAACGCCGTAGATTCGGTTGATTTCGGGCGACAGATAAAGTTCGTTAGTCGTCAAATCCCAGTCGATGAATCCGAAACTGGCTATTTCTCCTGCTTTAAGAAGACGCCGATGAAGTCTTTTTATTTCATCCTGAGCTTTTTTTCTGTAAGTGATAACTTCCGAAAAAAGAATAATGCCGCCTATTTCGCCGTGGAGTTCGTACCACGGGTGAATTTCCCATTTAATCCAATCGACCTTACCGTCGAGCCGCGGGAAAGGTTCTTCTTCCGATTTTTCTACAGTTCCCTTCAGGCACCTCTGATAAAATTTTTTCCAGTGGTCCGGTATTTCCGGAAAGACCTCGTAATGAGATTTACCGATAATATTCTTATCCTTAATTTCGTAGTCTTCGAGAAAGCGGCGGCTTACGGCAATGTAATTCATATTTCTATCGAACATAGCGATTGCTGCAGGCGAATATTCGATAAAAAGTTTTAGCAGTTGCCGATTCCTCAATATTTTTTCTTCGCTAATTTTTCTATAGGTAATATCTGTATGCGAGCCGAACATCAGTAAAGGTTTGCCTTCGTTGTCCCATTCAATTACTTTACCGCGGTCAAGTACCCATACCCAATTGCCGTTTTTGTGTTTCATTCGGAATTCGCATTCATAGAAATCGATTTTACCTTCGAAATGAGCTTTTAAAGTATTTTCAATTTTGGGCAGGTCTTCCGGATTGGCAGCCCACTTGAACGTGTCATAGGTGGTTGGTAAAAGCTCGTCTAATTTATAACCGATAATTTCAGCCCATCTCTCGTTAACTATTATTTCGCCGCTTTTAATATTCCATTCCCATGAGCCGATATTTGTGGCTCTGATTATATTTTCAAGTTTCCTGCTTCTCAGCTTTAATTGTTCCTCGTTTTTTTTCCGTTCAGATATATCCTGAAAGAAAATTGCAATTCCCTCTTCGGTAGGCTGGATTCTGTTTTCGAACCATTTATCATACGGGGGATAATATTCTTCCATTTTGATGAATATTTTCTCCCGCATTGCTTTTTCATAATTCAGATGAAAGGGTTGTCCGACTCCTTCGGGAAATTCAGTCCAGATATGTTTACCAATCATATCGACGGGATTTCTATTAAAAATTTCCCCGGCTTTTCGGTTCATATATGTATAACGCCAATTTTTATCGAGCGAAACAAAGGCATCGCTCATGTTTTCAAGAACATCGACCAAACGATCGTGAGCTTTTTGAAGATTTTCTTCCGCTTCTTTACGTTCGGTAATATCAATAAGATGTGTAATAAAATAGAGAGGCAGTCCCTGCGCGTCTTTTATTAAAACAGAAGATACATCGGCCCATAAAACGGAACCGTCCTTACGCACGTATCTTTTTTCAAAACTTATTTCCTGTTCTCCGTAACAAAAAGCCTTATTTAGATTTTTTTCGCTTTTTTTAATATCGTCGCCATAAGTAACTTCAAAAAAATTTTTAGATAAAATTTCTTCCCTTTCATAACCAAGGAGAGAGCAGAATTTATTATTTACACTCAGAAATTTTCCGTCGGGGGCGACGATACATATTCCTGCCGCAGAATTCTCGAATATATTTCTGAAAAGCGATTCATTTTCGGCAAACTCGCTGTCGAAAGCGTATTTTTTCCCGACATACTCAATCAACAGTCCAGTGCAAGCAGTAATCAGGGGAAACAAAATTAAAGCGATAACTGCCGCAGGCACAAACCGATTATAAGCGCCGGGAAGAAAAAAAGAAAGCGATAGAATGCCCGCCTGAATTGCAAACGCATAGAAATAAAGTTTTCCAAACTCGTATTTATATTGTTTTTTTGTAAAAAGAAAATCGGCGACTATTCCCGAAACAGCTATAAATAATACTATTCCTACTTCTAAATAAAATGATGTTCCATCAACAAACCAGGAAGCAATCGCCGCGAGAGTTCCCGCCAAAATAATAGATACAGGTCCGTAAAAGAGAGCGCAAATGCTCAACAGTGCTACAGAGCCATCAAACCTCAATCCGCCCGGCAAGTTCAATACGTTTAATAAAGAAATTGCGGCGGCAATTCCATAAACAAGTCCGACAATCAGTTGCTTCTCAATACTATTTTGTTTTGGATTTACTTTTATTATGGCGGACAGCAGAATCGCAATTACAAAAGAGGCTAAAACAGATATTGACCGCTCAATCCACATCATATCCCCATACTAAAATTAACGAAGTTTATCTGCAGAATCGTCAGCTCATCCGAACACTAACTACCTTTTAACTTAATTAGTTTAATGGAAACAATCAATATATTTATTTATTAAGTCGGACAATTTAGCTTAATAAATCGATCAAAGCGGATATTATATTTTATAAAAGAGAAATTAAGAAAAACTATGTCCGAACGGAGTGAGTGAAAGCGAGGCGAGTTTCAAATGCTGTTTGGCAAACGGGATGCCGATTATAGTTATGGCGCAGAGAACGGCAAAAATAAAATGAGTAATCGAGATTACTATTCCGCCAGTTACAATCCACAATAAATTCATAAAAGTTGAAATACATCCGCTTCCTCTCTCGGTTTGCACGACGTCCTTACCGAACGGAAGCAATGCAAGAAGAGACAGTTTTATTGCCTGTATTCCGAAAGGAATCCCAATAATTGTAACGCACAAGAACAATCCCGCGATTAAATACTCAACAAAGAGAACTATTCCCCCGCCTATAACAATCCATAAAAGATTTCCTATTAATCTCATGAAAATATTCTTCCGTTTTTTTTGGATTGTTAGACGCAGGGATGGGAATTATGTTTTGAAATGCAATAAAAAAATTGGTGGAGGTGCGGGGAGTCGAACCCCGGTCCGAAGCTACATTTCAGTGAACGTCTACACACATAGTCTGTCTTTGTTTTGTCTCGTTCCGGTCGGATTGACAGACAAATCCTCCCGAAACCAGTCCGTTAGAAATTCGCCTTGCCTGCACGGACACTCGGCTCGGCTATCGCACCTGAACGGCGTTCTTTCAAATCCCGGCGCGAGGGGACTTGAAGAACGGCTGCCATTTTTTAATTAGGCAGCTAAAGCGTAATTATATTCGCCATTTACTTTTTTTACCGTCGTTTTACGTGTCTACGGCAACACGGTGTGCAGTTCAAAGAACGTATAGCTCCGTCGAAGCCAGTATCACCCCCATAAATTATTTTTTCCAGATAATTTCCGGGGCGCCGTCAATTTTATTACAATAACGAGCCAGAACAAATAATAAATCGGAAAGGCGGTTCAAATATACTAAAACCGGGTTCTTTATTTCAACCGTCTTCATCAGAGCAGCCGTTTCCCTTTCGGCTCTTCTGCAAACCGTCCTGGCATAATGCAGCAGAGCTCCGGCTCTGCTTCCCCCGGGTAAAATGAAATTTTTCAGTACAGGCAAACGCTCTTCAAATTTGTCGATCAAACTTTCCAGTCGTTCAGCCTTAGCCGTATCGAATCGATCTATTTTAACTTTTGAATCCGCGGGGGTCGCCAGATCTACTCCAACTTCAAATAACTCGGCCTGTATACCGCGCAGAACCTCGAGAAGTTCCGGATTTTCGATTTCGGCGGCAGCCAATCCCAGCAAAGAATTCAATTCGTCGACCGTGCCATAAGCATTCAAGCGTTGATCGTCTTTAAATACTCTTTCGCCGCCCAGCAAAGAAGTCGTGCCTTTATCGCCCGTTTTTGTATAAATTTTCATTTGTCAATCAAAATTCCTAACCGCAATTTCAACTTCTTTTCCTTCATAAGAAATATAAAGAGGATTGTCGTCCAGATATTTTTTCTTTACAACCGCAAGCCCGTAAAATTCGCCGTCTACATTTATGCCGCTTGTAATAATTCCTGCAAATTCTCCGGAGTTATAGATGTCGTAAGACTTTTCCGGCATATTCGCTTCGATTTTCACTCCGATCAATTTTTTCTGGACTTTATCGTATGTGTCGAGTCGCGCGATAACTTCCTGTCCGATATAACACCCTTTGGTAAAACTTATTTCATCAGTCAATCCAACTTCGTGCGGATTAAATTCTAACGTAATTTCATTTCTGCCGGGCAACCCGTGTAATATGCAATAATATTTGAATGCCTCGTCGCTTACAAATCCGAAATCGAAGACGCTTTTATTTGCATTTAGGTATTCAACAAACTGATTGTATTGATTTGATTTTACAATTACTTTATAAAAAGTTTGTCCTTTTTCAACGCAACGGAACAATACTGTGTCGAATCCCGACGTCTGGGTAACAATCAAATTTTTGTCGTCGAGAGAAGTAAACTCCTGTCCGAAAATCAGAGATAAATACGAAGCGCTTTGCTGCCCTGTAATTGTAATCACTTTATAATCGTTTGTAAGGTCTTCGGTTTTTATGTCTTCGGTAATAATATATTTATTAATCCAGCTCAGCAGTTTTTTGTCGGGATCGTTTTGCCCGACCAGCCAGAAAAAATCCGTTATGTAAAGAAAAATCGTCCTGTCAACGAATCTTCCCTTATCATTTAAAAAAAGCGTTCTTATTTTCGCGCCGGGCATCAAACCTTTCACGTCGTTCGTGGAAACTCTGTGAATGAAATCGAGCGTGTCCTTTCCCGTCAGTTTAATAATATTTTCTTCGAGGACTACGGCTCCTGCGCCGTAGCGGAGTAAATTATATTCTTCCTTAATATTTTCAGGCATCTTTCTTTTTTCCGTCTCAATAAACATAGGCAGCCGTTATTTGTTACAGTTTAACTCAATATTTGCGGAACCAACGCGGATTTACCTTGGTAACGTAAAGTTGTTTTTTTTCGTTCCAATAGAAAGGTATTGAATCGCGCACCCGAATTCTGAGCGAGTCTTCGATAAATCTGTATTCGTAATAATCGGGATATTTATCATTATTAATGTTGGCAAGCGTTCTTTTATGAACAATTCCGACGTAGGTTTCGAGTAAATGCGGGGGCTTACGCCAACCGTCGATCATAAAGAAATTATATTTCCTGTGTCCCGAAATAATTCCGTCTTCATAAAAGAGCTCTACATATTTAATATTCTTCGGTTTCCAAGTTTTGATCGACATTTTACTGAAGCCGCCGTGAATAGGAACTTCGGCTTCCCAAATTTTCTCGAAGTTATTGTCGGCGCATTCAAATAGCGTCAAATAAAAGAAAGCAGTGCCGAGTTTGGTGCTGTCGAGATTGATAAAACTCGATTCGTATCCCTGTACGTTTTTTCTTTCGACGAACCTTTCGGATTCTTTGGAACGCACGATTAAAGTCAGTATGAAATTTCCCCCGTCTTTAAAATAAATTATAGCCGGTTTGGGAATTCCGTAAATAGTAGAAGGTTCGTTTTGCAGAATATACGTTCCGGGGGGATAATTATCCATAATATACTCATGGAGCGCTATGGTATCGCACGGGAACCTGTTTTCGGCTCTTTCTTTTTCTACTTCGAGATTATATTCCCTTATTTCTTTTTCTTTGCCCGAAGAAGTCGCAGCGTCTTCCCCTTCTCTCTGTTCGGAAGTGCAAGCGACAATAAATATCAACGAAACGATTAAATATTTTACTAACTTCATTATCCTTTCATTTCCGAAAATTCTTTCAAAAAGTATGCTGAAGCAATCATACCTTTTTTTAAATTAGCGAGCTCAAAATGCTCGTTCGGCGAATGGATATTGTCGGTATCAAGTCCCAGTCCCATTAAGATTGCCGGGGCTTTCAATTGATTCATAAATTCGACCACAATAGGAATCGAGCCGCCTTCGCGTGTAAAAACGGCTTTTTTACCGAATGCTTTCGAGACCGCTTTAGCCGCGGTTTGCACGGCTTTGTCTTCCAGCGGCACTACTACAGGATAGCCGTAATGAATCATTTTTACGTCAACTTTTATTCCCTCCGGAGCCAGACTTTTGACATACTTTGTAAAATCCGCGGCAATTTTTTGTGGATTCTGATTCGGAACAAGGCGCATGCTTATTTTTGCAGAGGCTTTAGACGGTATAATAGTTTTTGCTCCTTCTCCCGTAAAACCTCCTACAATTCCGTTGCAGTCGAGAGTAGGTCTTACCCATAGTCGTTCCAAAGTCGTATAACCCTTTTCTCCCGCCAAAGCTTTCACGCCCAATTCCTTTGCAAATTTCGCGTCGGAAAATTTCAGACGCCTGAAATTTTCTTTTTCCGCCTTACTCAATCTCAGTACGTCTTTATAAAAGTTCGGCACCGTAACCCTGCCGTTCTTGTCGTGCAACTTTGCAATCATCTTTGCGAGTTCGTTAACTGGGTTGGCGACTGCGCCGCCGAAACTACCCGAATGGAGGTCTGCTTTAGGTCCGGAAAATTCGACTTCCATATAAAGGAGTCCGCGTAAGCCGTATGTAATCGTCGGCACGCCGGGAGCGTACATGCTCGTATCGGAAATTAATATTGCGTCGCATTTAAGAAGTTCTTTGTGTTTCGAAATAAATTTGGACAAACTGCCGCTGCCGATTTCCTCCTCTCCTTCAATCAAAAATTTAACATTGACCGGCGGCGCGCCGTAATTCTTAAAGAAAGCTTCGACGCTTTTGATATGAGCAAACTGTTGACCTTTATTGTCGTTTGCTCCCCTCCCCCATAATTTTCCTTTTTCAATCTTCGGTTCGAACGGCGGAAAAGACCATTTCTCGATCGGATCGACGGGCTGTACGTCGTAATGACCGTAAATGAGCACAGTGGGCTTGTCCGGAGCGCCGATCCATTGACCGTAAACTATCGGATGTTTTTCCGTACTGAATACCTCAACGTTAGTCAAACCGATATTTCTCAGTTTGTTGGCAAGAAATTCAGCGCATTTGACCATATCTTTACTATGTTCAGGCGATGTGCTGATGCTGGGAATACGCAGGTATTCTTTTAATTCTTCCAAAGAATTGTCAAAATTCGTATTCAAGTGTTTGATTATATTTTCCACGACTCCTCCGGTAGTTTTTCTGCGAGGGGCTTAGAGCCCGTTATCTTATAAACTCAAATTTAACTTACATTACTTCGGGATTCAAGTAAATTAGTAGATAAAAAATTTTTATTCTGCCTTTATTTATTGGTAAATTTGAACATCAATAAATTTCCGACAAATGATATTAACAAAATACATATTAAAAAACCATCTTGCGCCGTTTCTATTTTCGATATTTACTCTAATAGGAATCTTCTTATTACAGTTTTTGATGAAATTCGCCGACCGGTTGGTAGGCAAAGGCCTGGGAATCTGGATAATAACAAAGTTGATAGTTTATAACCTTGCATGGATGATAGTGCTTGTGGTTCCAATGTCGGTGTTGGTTGCAACCTTGATGGCTTTCGGAGGTATGGCGCAGAATAACGAAATTGCGGCGCTCAAAGCCACCGGTATGAGTCTCTACAGAATGATACTGCCTCCATTGGGCGCTTCATTAATTTTAGCCCTGTTTCTGGTTTATTTCAATAATAATATCTATCCGGATGCAAACCATGCGGCCCGGTTATTAATGGAAGATATCTCGCGCCAGAAACCGACGCTTTCGCTTGTTCCCGGAGTATTTTCGCAGGATGTGCCGAACTATTCTATTCTTGCACGTGAAATCGACCAGGAAAGCAATATATTGAAAAACATTACTATCTATGATTATTCGAATCCTCCCTCGATTAATGTTGTTACAGCCAGGTCGGGTATAATTTATCTTTCCTCCAATCAGAAAAAATTGATTATGGATTTGCATGAAGGGGAAATACATGAATTCAACAATTCTAATTGGAATCAGTACAGACGACTCCGTTTTGAGAGACATAAAATTGCAATGCCGGCAGAGCAATTTACTTTCGAACAATCCACGCCGGGCGGACCTCGCGGCGACCGCGAGCTCGGCGCTCCCCAAATGCTGTCGATCGTCGACAGTCTTCAGAAAATCAGAAACAGATATCTATCGGAACTGGAAAAAACAATCGCTAAAATTACAGTAACCGAATCGCCGACCGTTACGGATAAAGGAGCCGCTAGATTATTTGACAAAGTTAAACAGAGATTGAACAATAACAAAAACATATTGAGAAACGTTCTAAATCGGCTGGATTACAATAAAAAAGAGATTAATCGTTATTGGGTAGAAATTCATAAAAAGTATGCTCTGCCGTTTGCCTGTATTGTATTTATTTTGATCGGAGCTCCGCTCGGAACAATGACGCGTAAAGGCGGTTTCGGAATGGCGGCGGGCATAAGTCTCGTATTCTTTTTGATTTACTGGACATTTTTGATCGGCGGTGAAAAACTTTCCGACCGGGGCTTATTATCCCCTTTCTGGGGTATATGGAGCGCCAATATTTTGCTCGGAATTTTAGGAATAATACTCACTATCAAAAGCGCAAGAGAAAGAATAGAACTGAAGTTCGACTTCATTAATAAAATATTGCCCAAATCCTGGAAATATAATCCGGATGAAAATGAAAATTCTTGACCGCTATCTGATTAAACAATTTCTGCAATCCGTGTTATTCGGATTGATTACCTTCACGGTGATTTTCGTAATCATCGACATGATGGAAAAACTCGGCGATTTTATCGACCAGAATGTCGATGCGAGCATGATAGTTGAATACTACATTGTCTTCATGCCGGAGATAATACGACTCATGACGCCCGTTGCGGTTTTATTGGCGAGCTTGTTTACAGCGGGTAAAATGTCGAACTTGAACGAGCTTACGGCTATTAAAGCGGCGGGCATAAGTCTCTATCGCTTTATGACGCCTTTTATTATCACGTCGTTTTTTATTTCGATTCTTCTGGTCTATTTCGGCGGCTACATTGTACCGATGGCAAACAAACACAAAGTTTACATTGAGCAGACATATCTGAAAAAAGGAATAGTTTATTTCGGAAGCAACATCTACTTTCAGGATACGAAGAACAGAATTGTAACTATCAATCTTTACGACGTAGCCAACGATCAGGCAAACCAGGTCAGCATACAGGAGTTCGATCCGGACGACGAAACCAAAATCACTAAAAGATACGACGCTTTCAGGATGAAATTCGACACACTGAAAAATCAATGGACGCTGTATAACGGCGTCGAGAGGGAATTCGGTGATACCACGGAAAACGTGAGACGATTTGCAGTCAAAGAATTTCCGGGTTTGAATTTCAAACCTGAGGACGTTATAAAAAAACAGCGCAAGCCCGAAGAAATGTCGCTCGAAGAGCTAAGAAATTTCGCCGACGAACAAAGGCGTACGGGGAACAATCCGATTGCCATCGAAATCGAATATCAGTCGAGAATCTCATTTGCGTTTTCTTGTATTGTCGTGGTTCTCTTCGGCTTGCCGATATCCGCAAATAAAAGAAGGGGCGGACTGGCGCTCCAATTCGGAATCAATTTATTAATTACGTTTATTTACCTTGTTTTCATGAAAGTAAGTCAGGCTTTCGGAAAGAACGGATTGTTAGACCCGTTTTTGACCGCATGGTTTGCAAATTTCGTATTCCTCACAGCGGCAATTTTCAATTTAAGATACGCTTCGAAATAGTTTATTATTTAGAGGTAAGCTCGAATACGCCGTCCCAATCTTCGGGCGGAGGACTGGAAATATAAAATTCACAACGTTCCGCATAAACTCTCGAAGGATAATCTTTGAGTTGTTCAAACGCTCTCCGGAAATAATCGCAAGCCGCTTCGAAATTACGCATTTTATACAAAGTCAAACCCTGGAAGTAAAAATCTAGTTTTTCCAATGCAGCCATTGCCTCGGCGTCGTCCTTTGTGCTTATCAATTCATAAATTTTTGTAGGCGCCGTTTTACCTTTAACTCTTATAATGTCGAGCTCCCTGACGAGAAAATGATCTTTAATCAATTCATATGTCGAGTCGCTAATCATAATATTTGTGCCGTATGCTTTATTGGCGCCCTCGAGCCTCGACGCCAGATTTACGTTATCGCCCAGCACCGTATAATCGAATCTCTTCGAGCCGCCGATGTTGCCCACGATCGCTTCGCCTGTATTAATTCCGATTCTGATATAAATAGGAATTTCTTCGACCGACATCCAATTGTTTCTTAATTCAACAAGGCGTTTTTGCATTTTCAATGCGGCATTGCACGCAAGTAAAGCATGGTCTTTAATTTCTACCGGAGCTCCCCAGAATGCCATTATCGCATCGCCCAAATATTTGTCGACCGTTCCCTTATGCTCAATTATTATTTCGCTCATCTCGTTTAAGAATTCATTGATATATCCGACCAGCTCTTCAGGCTGTTTTTTTTCGGAGAACGAAGTAAAATTGGCTATATCGCTAAACATTACCGTAATTTCTTTTCTTTCGCCGCCCAGTCTTAATTTCGAAGGGTTATTCAATAGCTCGGTAACAATTTCCTTGCTTACATACTGACTGAACATATTTTTAATAACAAGATTTTGCTTTCGCTCGATAATAAAATTATACGCGGTAGTCGTAAAATACGACAATACCACCGCCAGCGAGTAAGAGACCACCGGCATAACCAGATGTAACTCGATAAAAATAAAGACCGCTAACCTGTAGATAATATATACGCCGCATGCGATAAGGACGAAATTTAATATTTCGTTTACGATACTGTTTTTCAGGTTAAGTTTTCTTACGGCTCCGTTCATTATAAACGCCAGAAAAGAAATGAGAACCGTAAGGATGAAAACTGCGGCGGCAGATTGTTTGTATAAAAAATCCCGCCACAAAATATTTTGAACAACATTTGCATGAAATTCCACGCCGTACATAATGTTGCTTCCCTTCTTTCCTGCCGAGAATGAGACGGGAAGCAGATCTCTGTCTTCAGGCATTGTAGACCCGATAATTACGATTTTATCTTTAAACATTCCCGAATGCAACAATCCGATATCCGGATCGTCCCAAGTATTGATTTCAACGCCGAGCAATTTTTCGTCTTCCGTTTTATAATTTTTGTCGTCGAGAACGTCAATCAGATTAACTCTTTTGAATGTGGCGTTGCCCCCGTAAAAATTGATCAGCATACTTTCGCTGTCCCATTTGGGAATCTTTATATCGTCAAGAATAAAAAATCCGGCAGAATCCTTGACCGGATAATTGTATTTTAAATTCTTGAATTTATTTATTATCGCAAAGCCGAAACTCGGAAAAGATTTCCCGATTACTTCCGAGCGGACGAAAGGGAAATACCTGCGGTAAACTCCGTCGTTGTCGGAGGGCACCTGTACTATTCCGATGGAACTGTCCACTCCAAAAAATATATTGCCCAAATTGTAATTTGTTTTAGAGACAAAACTCTTGCCTGATTTCCGCTTGCTTTCGTTCGATATATCGATTTTACCCGCGAGCACAACCCTGCCGGATTGTTTTATAGACTCAGCCATTAAAGAATCATTTGAAGGCGAGTAGGAATCCGGATTGGAAAAATTGATATCGATACCGATCGACCTGACGCCGGCTTTCGAAAGATTATTTACAACGCGCGCAAAAACCGAACGAGGCCAGGGCCATCTTCTCGTTTCTTTCGGTATTTGATCGTAGGCGCTTTGGTTTATCTCCAGAAGGATGATATTCGAACTGTCTTTAATATCGATAGCGCCTCTTTCCTGGAATCTCTTGTCGATAAGGCGCAATTCGAGTTCCTTCAGCGGGGAAATTTCAAAATGCGGTACGTTAGTAATCAGAAATGATAAGACAGCGGAAAGAAACACAATAAGAATTCCGCCCCAAAAATCTTTCTCTTTCTTTTTCTTCATTTAAAAACTGAATCTTGCAGATAAACCGGTTATCGAATTGGTATACTTACCCGGGTAATGGAAAAATCTCGCCTGCAAACCGACGAACAAATTGGCGATCAAATTGTAATCCGCAAGCAATTCCACATAATGACGCTTGTAATCCCCGAAACTCGGATTGTAAGAAAACGCAAGCTGTAATCGATCTTCCAGCATTTTATATTTTACGCGTCCGAGAAATGAAACGTAATCGTAAGTTGCGTTTTGAAGCTCCGTCGAATTGAATAATATTTGGATCAAGGATGTCAGATTTCTGCTCCAAAAACTGTTGACCGAAAAGGAAATAGAGTTATAGGTAAGATCATTGTTGAATAATGTTTCATCTTCCCTTTTTTGATTTACAATCGTAAAAGAAACCGAGTTTCGAACATACAAGTCGAAATTATACGAGACTCCGAGCGATATTCTGTTCGTCTTATCGTTTATCATATAACGATTATATAGAGTGTCGTAGACGTCTATGCCGTTATTCTTTTTGTAAAGATTGTAAGATAAAGTGATACGCGGGAAATTAATTCTTGGAAAGTAAGATATCGACGTTGAAATGTTGTCGAAATTTGTCGTAGCTATTTTTGTATTTTGTAAATTATCCTCCAGCTTTTCGAGGCTCAAAGACAAGAAAAGTTGATTATCCAAGAGACGCAGACGGTCGCTTATGTTAAATCCTCTTATATCCGTTCTCAAATAATTCTGTCCGAACGACTGGAAATCGTTGCCGCGGTAGATATACGAAGCTTTCAAGGTATTATAGAAATAATTAATGCTTAAGTTGGTTCCCGCCGCAAGCGAAGCAAATTCTTGGGGATTCAGAGGACCGATGTATTCGTTTACGGTAATGAAATTTCCGAGAATATCGCGTATGGTTCTGATTTGATCGGGGTCTACGTCGATCGATTTACCCGGTCCGAACACCGAATCGATTCTGGCGTCGTCTATTTCACCGGCAGAAATATCATTGTTGCTCATACTGAATGCGACCTGCGAATTGAACGTAATGTTTTTATTGTCGAGCGCGAACATCAAGTCGGCGCCGAATACGGCATTTTCCTTCGGGCGCGTTCCGAACTCAATCGAACCCGGATCGTCCTTACCGTGCAAATACGAAAAACCCAATTGGAAATTTTCGCCTCTGCCGAATGAAGGCCGTATTGAAAATATTTCTCTTTTGAACGTGCCCAGTTCCACTCTGCCGTAGGAATTGCCGTATTTGAGTTCGTCAATCAGTATTACATTCGAGCCCAGAGGAGCATTTTCCTTTTGATATGTTTCTATAAGTTTACCTTCAACTCCGCGAGTAATTTCTCCGAAGGAAGTTTGAATGTTAAAAATACCCAGATTAATTTCACCGCTTATTCCTCTCACCCTCTTGCCGTTTAATATCAACGACGGAAACACGGGATACGTATCGCCCAAATGGAGTTCGAAAATTTCGCCGCCCTCAATTTTAAGGCTAAAACGATTATAAGGTTGTAGATAGCTTTTCTCTTCCGAAGTTACATAAAGTTTTCCGTCCACATTCAAGACGCCGTACGAAGCGTTGATAGTCGCATTTACATTGGAATATTGAGCGCTCGATTCGCTTATGTTTTCCGCTCTCGTTTCCGCGCGTATATTCCCCCTGTACTTGAACTGATTTTCCAGCTGCGCCATTCTCTCGCTTGAAATCACCTGAATATTACGGACTATTGTATGATAGATATTTCCTTCGTTATCATATATTTCCGCTTTTAGCGTATAATAGCCCGGTTTTAATTCGATATTCGCCGAGCCGAGAATAATTAAATCGCCTGCAACAAGCGCATTTGAAGTTACGTCTTCATTATTCAGAAATAATTTTGTTTTCTTAATATCAATTTTATCGGACGCCTTCATAAAAGACAAACTAACGAGAAAATTTTCCGGAGTGAGCTTTTCGCCCGGAGCCGGACTTAGCACCAAAATATCTTTATCTTTTTCCGACTGCGCCTGCACGGTAACTTGAAGCGGCGGCGTCCCGTCGAGCGCACCCTCAGGATAGGTCTCGGTAGAGCCGTCTTTCAAATAAATAATAATATAATATTCTATATACGGGCTTTGCACCGATTCCCCGTCAATATCAGCGTAAGCCGAGTTTCCTTTGATCTCCATTTCTCTGATATTAAATTCATTTTTACCGAATTGCCTGTATGCAATTTCCATTGAAGAGATATTATCCGAAGAAGCCAAATTGGCGGTAATATTTACGGGAGAATTTTCAATTGCCTGGCTAATCCGTACGTCTGTAATATAATTACTGACCTGAGCATATATAAAGCTCGCCGACATAAACAACGCTATAAAATATTTTTTATACATGGATATTACCTTGTTATAATTCATTATTCTTCAGGAGCGTAGTATTCTATTTCGATTGTGCCTTCGTCAGTTTCAATATAAATTTTCTTAACTGCCGCTTGCTTGGACAAATTAATTTTATTCATGTCTTCCTGATTTTGACTGCGGAATTGGAAATTGCCCTCGGGTGTAATAACAACCGTATTGCCTTGATTCAATTGCCCCGTACCGCCCTGAGGTCCGCGGAAAGAGAGGTCCGCCATTCCGGATTCCAACGACATTGTAAAAGTACTGTCCTCGTCGAATTCAAGAAATCCGTTTGTTCCTCGTATTGAAGCAACAACCGTTGGAGTAGTAAACCGAAATTCTTCGCCTTCGGACTGCTTGTTAACGTCGAAGCCAATCATACCTCTTTGAATAAAAGCATCCTTGTTTAACTTCCGGTCTTCCGACGCACCGTAGATATGAAGGATTGAATTTTCGCGCACTCTTAAAAGTCCCGAACCGTCTTTGAATATTACCACCGCCAACGATTTTGAACCTGTTCTCAACTCGTTGCCGTCCGAAAGAGGCAAACCGATCTTTGCTTCCCGCCATTCGGATTCTTCTTCGCTCAATCGATATGTTACATTGTTAAATGCTTTTTTAATCAAGGCGATTATTTCTTTTGACTCATCTACAGGCTTACGTTTGTTGTCGCCCTGCCCAGCATTAAATCCGAAAATGAGCGGAGCTATTAATAAAAAAATAACTTTCAGTCTCATAGTAATCACCTGTTATTAAAATCTATTGATATAATTGATTGTCCGTTTTGATCGAGATAATCGAGTATAGCATTCAAATCGCTAAAACCGAGCTGATTACCTTCGGCGTCGAAAATTTTGATTTCATCCGGGCTTATCTCGCCGTTTAGCAATTTATTTACAAATTCGGAGCTTACTTTATTTTGCAGAAAATTTGCCAATCGCAGGACTTCCGGGTTTACGGGACGAACTGCCGCAGCTCCGCCGCCGGGAGAAGAAGACGTTCTGAAAACCCTCGGCTGACTTGCCAACCGTATTACTTCGCCCGCGCCTTCAATTTTAGCCGTAACCGATACCACAATATTAGTGTCCGGTAAAATTTCTCTTGTGGCGCTTTCCGTCAAATTGATTTGCGTAACGCCGGATTCTACTTCGAGATCGTCTACCAGAGGTTCGCCGGAATTGAGAGCGTCTTCCGGTGTGGCATTTTCATCCATAAAGTTTGCTCTTATTATATAGCCGCTTGCGCCGATTGACTGATCCCAGGTAACTATTATGCTGCCGATGTCGACTTCTTCATTTTCAAGGGGCGATGTAATTTCAGGCGGGGTCGGATTCAGAAAAGTAAAGACTCTTTCGTCTTCTGCTTGCTCGCCCGTATTAATTTCAGTTACTCTGAAAAATATGTGAAAAATACCTTTTGGTTTGCCAATTTTAATTAATTCCTCTTTTAGTTTGTCGTTCGTTATTTCTACTTCTGTCTTAATCTCGCTTTTTTCGATTTCATCATTATAAAAAGTTCTGGATAGAAACGGCTTCGTGATAAAATATGTCACCTGCTCAAATTCAGTATTAATCTCTCTTTTCCATTCAACAATTCCTTCCACGACAACTTCCGTATTTTCCGGAAAGATTGAAACTCTCATAATTCGAGGTTGATTGTTAATGTTACCTTCGGGAAAGAAAGCGGCCAGGTCAATAGTAGCGAGGTCCTGAAATACATCTAATTGTATGGAGATCCCCTGCTGTGCATTTATAGTTACCGCCAGCAGAAGAGCCAGGAGAATGGTCTTTTTCATTGCAGCTCCGATTTGTTTTACCAGCCCTAATTGAGGACAAAATAAAAGTAACTAATTATTTCGATTTCCTCAATCAAAATTTTTTAGAGCCGGTTCGGAGCGGATTTAATTTACTTTGTTTTCCTTGTCCGGATTAATAAAACCGTACTGGGGGGAAGTGTGCGCGTCGATTCTAATTTCACCGAAACGGGCTTCGAATTTTTCGATATTGTCTTTAAGCGCGCGCATTAACATTTTTGCATGCTGCGGCGTAGTAATTATTCTGGCAAGCACCTTTGCTTTCGGCACTCCGGGCACAACTCTAGTGAAATCGATTACAAATTCCGCGGGAGAATGAGTAATTATTGCCAGGTTGGAGTAAATGCCTTCGGCTTCTTTTTCGCCCAATTCGATGTTTATTTGCTGAGGTTTCTTTTCGTTTTGTTCCATTGCCGCTCCTGTTTGTAGGGGAGTTTATATTTAAGAGGAAAGAAATCCGGGGGAGACAGCCTCCCCCGGCATAGTAATTTTATTGTCTTAGCTGATCCGCTTTATTGAAAGCTTCAGCGGATTTTTCTTCGTTACCGAGATTGGCATAAACTTTACCCAATAATTCCCAAATAGTCGCTTCGTTCGGATTTTCTTCCAGGTATTTTTCAAGATAAGGGATAGCCGCCTGGAATTTTTCTTTAAATTTCGCTTCGTCCACTTCGCCTTTCTCTTCCATTTCTTCGCGTATTTGAGCTCCCCATCGAATATAGGTTACAGCCAGATTGTAAATCGCATTAGTATAATTCGGGTCGATTTCCACAGCCTTTTTGAAATGCTCTTCCGCGCCCTCGAAATCATTGGAATTTAATAAAAGGACAGCCAGGTTATATTGATAAAATTTATTTCCGGGATCTTTTTCAACGCCTTTTTTGAATGCGTCGAGAGCTACGTCGAGTTTGTTAGCCGAAATGTATGCGTTCGAAAGTCTCAACAATATTTCGTTGTCGTCGGGGAATAAATCCCTTCCCTTTTCTAGCACCGCAATTGCTTTGTCGAAATATTCGTAAGCTTTAACGCTGTCCTGCTCGTTTTTTGTTTCGTTATACGAATCGAATAACGTGTTGCCCTTTTCTGTATAAATTTGACCTAGCATTGCGAATGACTCCGCCGAAGATCCCATGGCGGTCAATTTTTCGAGAGGTTCGATTGCATCGTCGATTTTATTCATATTCAGGTAAGTGTATACCAGATTGATATAGCCCACCGAGGAATCGGGCTCGCAAAGTATCGAATTGTTGAACTGCTCGGCAGCCTGTTCGAAAAACATTTGCATTGTATCCTGAGCGGCCGCATTGCTGGCTTTATTGAACAGATTAACTCCTTTGTTGAAACTCGTTGCCCAATAATATTTCTTCGATTCTTCTATCTGACTTTTGAATTTGTCGCTGATTGATAAAGATTTATCGAATGCATTTAACATTTCGGGAATGTTGCCTTCTTCGCCGTAAATATATCCCAGAAGGTACCAGCCTTCGTCGCTGTTCGGATTCTTTGCAATCTCTTTCTGGAGGGCTTCTTTGGCTTTTTCGTATTGTTTTTGATTAATATAAAGCTTTGCGCCTGTCAATTCCGCCGAAGCACACTGAAATGCAGTAATACCCAAAGCCATTCCCAAAATACTAATAAAAATAAGCGCTTTTTTCATTGATACTCCTGATTTTTATCTTAAATAATACCTCGAAAAATAACCAATTTAGGATTCCTAAGTCAAGATTTTTTTCAATCCCTTAATTATTGAATTGCCTTTCCCACATACTTCATTTCTTTTGCACGGCAAATTGATTTTAGAGCGTTAAAAGGATATTTTTGAAACTAAAAGAGGATAAAATGAAAACCGAAGAAATTATAAGAAACGTACCCAAAGTAATGCTTCACGACCACCTGGACGGCGGATTGAGACCGCAGACGATTATCGATCTGGCGAAAGAAATAGGATATAAAAAATTACCCACAACCGATCCGTCGGAACTGGCTGAATGGTTCCACCGCGGCGCCAATAAAGGCAATCTTGTCGAATATCTTCAGGGTTTTGAGCACACATGCACCGTAATGCAAACAAAGGAAGCTCTTAAAAGAGTCGCTTATGAAATGCTCGAAGATATGAAAAAAGACGGCGTCTGCTACGTCGAAACTCGTTTTGCTCCGGTGTTTCACACGCAAAAAGGTCTTTATTATGAAGACGTTATCGATGCGGTTCTCGAAGGCTTGGAAGAAGGCAAAAGAGATTTTGGGGTCGGTTACGGTTTGATTTTATGCGGAATGAGAAATATGAAAAACACACTCGAGATTGCCGAATTGGCAGTCAATTACAGAAACCAGGGTGTAGTCGGATTCGACCTTGCTGGCGAAGAAGGCGGATATCCTCCCAAAAAGCATCTCGACGCTTTTCAATATATCAAACAGAAAAATTTCAATATCACCATTCACGCAGGAGAGGCGTTCGGCAAAGAATCGATTTGGCAGGCAATTCAAATTTGCGGAGCGCACAGAATCGGTCACGCTACCCGCCTCGTAGAAGATATTGTTTTTGACAAGGATGGAAACGTAGTGCGACTGGGCGAACTGGCGCAATATATACTCGACACACGACTACCGCTGGAAATCTGCCTCTTGAGCAATGTCCATACGGGCGCAGTCGACAAACTCGAAAACCATCCGTTCATCATATTATTCCGTGAAAAATTCAGAGTCTTTCTAAATACAGACGACCGCCTGATGAGCGATACTACTCTTACAAAAGAATACACTATCGCCAGCGAACTGTTCGGTCTTAACCTGGACGATATCGAAAAACTCAATATAAATGCGATGAAATCATCCTTTATTCCATACAAGGAACGATTATATTATATTTACAATGTAATTAAACCCGGTTTTCAAAAGATGAGAGAAAAACTACTATCATTAAAGGTATAATTATGGCAAAACCGCTATTCAAAAATTATTCTTACGAATTCGACAAAAACGAAAAAAAATTATTAATAACATTTTGTAAAACAATCATTAAGCAGATGTCGACCGACGACAGATTTTACAATGAAATCAAAACCTTCAATTCTCTGCTTCAAAAATTGGAAAGCGACGGCAATCCCGTAAAGCTTACGAAAGACGAAAAGACAAAACTCGTATTCCGACTGAAAGAAAATGAAAAACATCTTGAAAAGCAGATAAAAAACGCGGGTTTTATAAAAAAATGGATTTACAAACCTCTCTACAAACAATATAAAAACATTATAGAGACACATTTTAATGACTGAAAGAATAATCAAAGCGCCTACAGGCACAAAGCTGACCTGTAAAGGCTGGGTTCAGGAAGCGGCAATGCGCATGCTTATGAACAACCTGGATCCGGAAGTAGCTGAACGACCCGAAGACCTGATAGTCTACGGCGGCTCGGGCAAAGCTGCCCGCAACTGGGAGAGCTTTGACGCTATTGTTAAAACGCTGAAAGAATTAAACAACGACGAGACTTTATTAATTCAGTCGGGTAAACCGGCGGCGGTTTTCAGAACCCATGAAAATGCGCCGCGAGTTATCATCTCGAATTCGATGCTTGTTCCCGATTGGGCAACGTGGGACGAATTCAGGCGACTCGAAGGATTGGGACTAACGATGTACGGTCAAATGACAGCAGGCAGCTGGATTTATATCGGTACGCAGGGAATACTTCAGGGAACATACGAAACTTTTGCCGCTTGCGCCGACAAATATTTTAACGGTTCTTTATCGGGAAAATTTCTTTTGACTGCCGGACTCGGCGGTATGGGCGGAGCTCAGCCTCTCGCCGCTACTATGAACGGCGCCGCATTCCTGGGCATCGACGTCGATCCTTCAAGAATTCAAAAACGACTCGATACAGGGTATATCGATAAGATGACTTACGATCTGGATGAAGCGTTGAAACTTACGCTCGAAGCCAAGGAAAACAAACAAGCGCTCTCCGTCGGGTTGGTCGGCAACGCCGGCGATGTATTACCGGAAATTTTGAAAAGAGATATCATTCCAGATATTGTTACCGACCAGACCTCGGCGCACGATACGCTGAACGGCTATGTGCCGATGGGCATGAGTTTGCAAGAAGCATTGAACCTGAGGAAACAAGACCCGGAAAAATATATTTCGCTGGCAAAGAAAACAATAGTTGAACATGTCAGGGCGTTGCTTGAATTTCAAAGAAGAGGCGCGGTGGCTTTCGACTACGGCAACAATATACGCGGCGAAGCGAAAGAAAACGGCGTGGAAAACGCTTTTGACATACCGGGATTCGTACCCGAATACATACGACCCCTGTTTTGCGACGGCAAAGGTCCCTTCAGATGGGCAGCATTGAGCGGCGATCCCGAAGATATTTACGTTACCGACCAAGCCGTTATCGAAGCGTTTCCCGAAGACAAAAAGCTCGTTCGCTGGATTGAAATGGCGGGCAAAAAAGTTCACTTTCAAGGTCTACCGGCTCGCATCTGCTGGCTCGGTTACGGGGAAAGAGCCAAAATGGGAAAAATATTCAACAAGCTTGTCGCTGAAAGAAAAGTAAAGGCTCCGATTGTAATCGGCAGAGACCACCTGGACTGCGGTTCGGTGGCTTCTCCAAATCGCGAAACGGAAGGAATGAAAGACGGCAGCGACGCTATAGCGGATTGGCCAGTTTTGAACGCGCTGCTGAATGCCATAGGCGGCGCTAGCTGGGTTTCCGTTCACCACGGAGGAGGAGTCGGCATTGGCAAATCGATTCACGCAGGAATGGTAATAGTTGCAGACGGCACGCCCGAAGCTGAACATCGACTTGAACGGGTTTTAACTTACGACCCAGGCATGGGAATTGTTCGACATGCCGATGCGGGCTACGAAAGAGCAATTGAAAACGCTTTGAAATTTAATATTAACATTCCGATGATTAATAAACGGTAATCATTAACAAATACAGGATAAATCTAAAATGAAAGTATTAATTGCCGACAAATTTCCCGAGCAGTACATTAAAAAACTCGAGGAAGCCGGGATTGAAGTGATCTACAATCCGAATCTGGGAGAAAAAGACCTTCCGGAAGCCGCCAGGGAAGTCGATTGCCTTGTAGTGCGTTCAACAGTAGTCAGCGCAGAGACAATCGAAAAATCGCTGAATCTGAATTTAATCGTTCGGGCAGGCGCAGGAGTAAACAATATCAATATTCCCGCGGCAAACAAAAAAGGAATCTACGTGGCAAATTGCCCCGGCAAAAACGCCATAGCGGTAGCCGAACTTGCAATCGGATTAATGATTGCATGCGACAGACGCATCCCTAATAACGTTATCGATTTCAGAGAAGGGAAATGGAATAAAGCCGAATATTCGAAAGCTAAGGGATTGCACGGCAGGACGCTTGCAATCGTCGGTTACGGGCATATTGGCAAGGAAGTAGCCAAACGCGCTCAAGCCCTCGGTATGAACATCTACGCAAAAGATATTTCGAGAATCGAAGGCTACGGAGTTAAAGACTTTTCCGAATTCGATAAAGTTTTGCCGATTGCCGACGTAGTTTCGGTGCACCTTCCGTCAACTCCGGAAACAAAAGGACTCTTCAACGAAAAAATGTTTAATATGATGAAAGACGGCGCGATTTTTATTAATACATCCAGGGCAGACGTTGTAGACGAAGACGCCTTGATTAAAGCCGTCAAAGAAAAAAATCTCCGCGTAGGTCTGGACGTTTTCAAAGACGAACCCGAAGACAAAAAAGGAAGCGTTTCTTCAAAACTTCAAAAGCTCGAGAATGTTTATGTAACGCATCATATAGGAGCGTCGACTGAACAGGCTCAGAATGCGGTAGCCGAAGAAACAGTAAATATAATTCTCGGCTATATTAAAAGCGGCGTGATTGCACACTGGGTCAACAAAGCTAAAGCTCCCGATACGCACTATCAGCTCGTGGTTAAACATTACGACAAACCCGGCGTGCTGGCTTCGGTGCTCGACATTATAAAAGACGGGGACATTAACATCGAAGAGATCGAAAACATTATTTTCGACGGCGGTCTGGTAGCATGTTGTACGATGAAACTTAAAGCTCCTCTCAGCAACGAAATGCTCGAAAAAATCAGAGAAAATCCGAACGTGATTACTTATTCTCACGTTATGCTCGATTAATATAAAAAAGCTGCCCGCGCGGCAGCTTTTTTTTAAAAAAAATTTTTCAGAAGAGCGCTTTAAACATATTTCACGTCAAAAATATCGTCGATTATACCGTGATAGTAAACTAGCTTTATAAGTTCCTGAACAGCCTCGGTCTCGTTGGGAGTCAATTCGTAATAAATCGAATTAAAATTGTCCGTTAGGTAATTTTTCACTTCATCGTTTAATTCGAGCGCGTTGATAATATCCTCAAAATTGTCTTCAATCAACGTGTCGATTTTCTTAAAAGTATTATTAAACTCCTCGAGTTTCTCACTGTTCTTTGAAACCAGCAGATAGTTGACATAGGGCAAGTTAAGAAGGTCGGATATTTCATCCGCCAGGCTGAGTCCTATTTTGAATTTACCGTCGACGAAATTTTCGTTGCCCGCTATAAGATAATCTTTCTCGGGGTCGATTTCACGAGACGTATCCAGTATAATTTCCGGAGTTACAGAATAGCGTTCCTCGAAAAGCATATTCGAAATCAACGCTTCGTTTACGGATATGTCGCCTCGAAGATGAATTTTATCGACAGTTCTTTCGCCTTTAACAAAATAGAGATATGCCGAAGACAATATGCCGTCGAATGATATTCCGATTTTAGAAGACACAAAGAGTTCTTTATTGTTAACTAATTCGAGCGTGGGAACGAGTCCGATACTATCTTTGTCGTTCAGAATATTTTTTACCACCATCGGCGAAGGAGAAGAAATGACATTATAATTCTGTTTAACCGAGGGTTCGTTCGAAAAAATCTGAATAAAGATATTATTTGGCGCGTATAAGTTCATAGCATAGATAAAAAAAGCCGCTCATCAAGCGGCTTTTCTTTTTTAATATTATCTGACATTCTTGCTTTTAATTTTAGCGGCTTTACCCGACAAATTGCGCAGGTAATAAAGTTTAGCGCGTCTTACTCTGCCTTGTCGAATTACTTCGATTTTGGCAATTCTGGGCGAATTGAAGGCGAAGATTCTTTCGACGCCAACGCCGCTTGCAATTTTGCGCACCGTAAAAGTTTTAGCGGCGCCGGAGCCGCGTACGTTGATGACGTCTCCTTCGAAAGGCTGAATTCTTTCTTTGTCGCCTTCAATAACTCTTACGTGTACTTTAATACGGTCTCCGCTTCTGAATTCGGGTATGTCGGTTCGTAACTGTTCAGCTGTCAGTTCTTTTATCTTATCCATTGCTACTCCATATTATTTATTTTTTTCCATTTTTCCGTTAAAATTTTCGACTGCTCTTCTTTCCACGTCTTAATTTTTTTTTCGTTGCCGGAGCGTAATACTTCGGGCACTTCCATTCCTCTATAGACTGCCGGGCGCGTATAATAAGGAGCTTCGATAATGTCCCCGTCCATGAGCGAGTCGTTCAATGCCGATTCGCTGTCGTTTAAAACTCCCGGAATCAAACGCACAACCGAATCGATTATGACCAGCGCCGCAATTTCGCCGCCCGTCAAGACATAATTGCCGATTGAAATCTCATCAGTGGCAAATTTCTGTCTTACACGGTCGTCGATTCCTTTATAATGACCGGCAATAATCATAATGTTATTAGCCAGCGAAAATTTATTGGCAAGTTTCTGGTCGTAAAACCTGCCGCCGGGAGTAGGAAATATGATATGGTCATATTTTCGCTGGTCCAGTAATTTTTCAATACATTCAAAGAACGGTTCCGGTTTAAGAAGCATGCCGGGTCCGCCGCCAAAGGGCTTATCGTCTATCTGTTTATGCTTGTCGTAAGCATAATCGCGCAGATTATGGACGTAAATTTCAACTTTTTTCCGATCCTGGGCTCGCTTCAGAATACTCGTATTCAAAGGGCTCGTAAGAGAATCGGGCACCGCCGATATAACGTCAATCCTCATTGTCATAGAGCAAATCGCTGTCGTCTGTTAAATCGAGTCTTTTGTTAACAGCATCAAATTTTTTAATGTAATCTTTAAGAGCCGGAAGAAGAATTTCTTTTCCGGCGCTGTCTTTAATTACATAAACGTCGTTAGATTTAAGAACCCATACGTCTTCAATGACTCCTACAAAAAGACCCGCCCGGTAGACTTTACTACCAATCAAGTCATGGATGAAGAAAGTAAAATCGTCGAGTTCTACTTTGTTTTCTTCATCAACGTATAAACTCTTGCCAATAAACAAAGCCGCATCCTCAGCCGTATCGAAGCCTTTTAATTTCAGCAAGACACGGTCATCCTCAACCACACAGTCTTCGACGTCGAAACGTTTAACGTTGCCGAAAAATTCAGCATAAACGTAATCGAGGTCGAAAAATCTCTCAATAAAATCGGAATAGGAATCTACCGCAAAAAATCCTTGCTCGTCCGCAACGGATTTAACAACAGCAATCAAGATTAAATCATTCACCGAAGGATGTTGCATCCAGCAGCAAACGATTAATCCAAGATTTTCAATATAGCGCGTTTTCCTTCTTTGGCAGCGATAGCTGTCAGCAATGTACGCATTGCTTGAGCAGTTTTTCCCTGTTTTCCGATTACCTTACCGACATCTTCGGCGCCGACTTTAAGAGTAAGCTCGATAGTCTTTTCGTCGGGAGTGGATTCTTCCAACTGTACAGTATCGGGATTGTCCACAAGGTGCTTTGCGATAAATTCAATAAATTCCTTCATGAGAGTACCTATAATATTGGTAAATAACGGGTACCTAATTTAGAGCGCCTGTCCCCAATTTCATCGGATTCAGGCTTCTTCGGAAGCAGTACCCTGTGCTTCCTGCGAATCTTCAGATTTAACTTCTTCCGACTTAGTTTCTTCTTTTTTCGACTTAGCTGATTTCTTGCTCAATTTAGCTTCCAAACCGACTTGTTTCATTTTTTTCCATTCTTCGAGTTTCGCTTCGATTTCCTGTTCAGACAGTCCTTTTTTCTGGAGCTGTCTTTTCAAGAAAATTCCCTGAGCAGAAAGCAGATTGCGAACCGTTGTAGTCGGTTGCGCTCCGACATTCAGCCAGTAGAGAGCGCGTTCTTCTTTTATTTCAACTGCAGCCGGTTCAGTTTTGGGATTATAAGTTCCAATAGCTTCGATAAATTTACCGTCTCTCGGTGATCTCGAATCGGCAGCTACAACTTTGTAGATTGGCTGCCTTTTTTTTCCCATTCGTTTCAGTCTTAATTTAACCGCCAATTTATTTATTCCTCCTTTATGTTTAATTTAATCCAAATTTTTTCAAATTCAACATCCCCCTGCCGCCGCTTTGTTTATTGATCATCTTGATCATTTTCTGCATTTCGTTAAACTGCTTTATCAGCCGATTGACGTCCTGAATAGTGTTGCCGCTTCCGCGCGCTATTCTTTTGCGGCGACTGCCGTTGAGAATTTTCGGATTGCGGCGCTCTTCTTTAGTCATCGACTGAATTATCGATTCAACTTTTACCAATTGTTTATCGTCGATATCCGCATTTTTAATTGCCGAACCGACGCCGGGTATCATTGAAATTATCGATTTCAAAGAACCCATTTTTTTTAGCATCTTAATTTGTTTCAAAAAATCGTCGAAGTCAAATTTATTTGCCATTAATTTTTTCTGCAGCTCTTCGGCTTCCTTTTCGTCGACCTGCTGTTGAGCCTTTTCGACGAGCGATACAATATCCCCTTTACCGAGGATTCTGGAAGCCAGCCTGTCGGGATAAAAGACTTCGATCGAATCGAGCTTTTCGCCTGCGCTAACAAATTTCACCGGACGATCTACGACTGCCCGAATCGAAAGGACGCATCCTCCCCGCGAATCGCCGTCCAGTTTTGTAATTACAATACCGTCGAAATCGACTTTTTCATGAAAAGCCTTGGCTGAATTAACCGCATCCTGACCTGTCATTGAATCGACGACGAAGAGAGTTTCGGTCGGATTAACCTTTGCTTTAATAGCGGCTGCTTCCCGCATCATTTCTTCGTCAATATGCAATCTTCCGGCCGTGTCGATAATAACGGTATTTAATTTATTCTGCCTGGCATATTCAAGCGCATCTTCGGCAATTTTTACCGGATCCTTGCTGTCGTCAATTGAAAATACCGGAACATCGATCTGTTTGCCGAGAATTTTCAACTGATTAACAGCCGCAGGACGGTAAACGTCGGCAGCAACTAAAAGAACATCGCGTTTCTTACTTTTCAACAACCTGGCTAACTTGGCGCTAAAGGTCGTCTTACCGCATCCCTGAAGACCGATCAGCATAATTGTCGTAATACCGGAGGGATTTAATTTAATTTCCGCTCCGTTGCCGCCAAGCAGCCGGGTCAATTCATCGTATATAATCTTGGTTATAAGCTGACCGGGAGTAATCGAAGTAAGCACTTCTTTCCCAAGAGCCTTAACCTTGACATCTTCAATAAATTGCTTTGCAACCTTATAATTAACGTCGGCATCCAAAAGAACACGACGAATTTCCCGAAGAGTTTCGGAAATATTTTCTTCGGTCAACCGTCCCTGTCCGGTTACTTTCTTTAATACCCGTTCGAATTTTTCAGTCAGTTCTTCGAGCATGTTCAATCAACTCTCATTAAGATAATAAAAAGGTAATGAATATCAAACTAATTCGGTTCCGGCATCTATTCTAACGGGTTTATCCTTCTTTAAGCGCATTAGCTCCGGATACAATTTCAATAATCTCTCGTGTAATAGTAGCCTGACGTTCCTTATTATATGTAATCTGTAAGCTTCTTATCAATTCTTTGGCATTTTCGGTAGCCATATCCATGGCCGTCATTCTTGCGCCCAACTCCGCAGCGTACGATTCGAGCAGTACTTTCCACATTTGCGAATTGAGATGTTTGGGCAGCAATGAATTTATAATGCCCGATTTATCCGGTTCGTATATATATTCAGCCGCTTTAACTTCGTGATTTTCTTCGGCAAAAGGCGTTATGGGCAGTAATTGTTCCGCAACGGTTTTTTGCTGAATAATCGATCTGAATTCGTTGTAAACAACCACAACCCTGTCGATTTGCCCGTTGATAAATTTATGAGTCAATTCTTTAATCAAGCCGGAAGCAAATTCAAATTTCAAGCGTGAAAAAATTCCGGGGTGAGCTCCAGCCACGTTGTAATTCCGCTTTTTGAAATAATCGAGCCCTTTCTTACCCACGCAATAAAGCTCAAGTTTACCTTCGTCGTAGTATGTTTTGTAATCGTCGTGAATTAAGTCTTCGGCGGTTCGGATCACATTCATATTAAAACTTCCGCAAAGTCCTCTGTCGGATGTAACTACAACAAACGCCACATTTTCGACTTTGCGCTCGGTCAATAACGGGTGGCTGAAATTCTTTTCGATATTTAAGAGGTGCGACAACACTTCGGAAATTTTGCGCGAATACGGGCGCGCATTTATTATATTTTCCTGCGCACGACGCAGACGCGCCGCAGCGACCATTTTCATGGCTTTGGTTATCTGCTGCGTACTTTTTACGCCGACAATTCTTCTTTTTATGTCCCTAAGCGTTGCCATTCTTTAGAATCAGGATTTATTGAATTTTTGTAAAAATTCGTCGGCTGCTTTTTTCAGCAGTTCAACGGTGTCTTCTTTAAGTTCTTTTGTGGAACGGATGTTTTCATAAATCTGGGGATATTTCAATTCCACATATTCATGAAATTCTTTTTCGAATCTCTTTACGTCTTTCACTTCGATCGTTTCGAGATAATCATTGGTTCCGATAAAAACGCTGACGATCTGTTTTTCAACCGGCAGAGGCGCATACTGTCCCTGCTTAAGCAATTCGACCAGACGCGCTCCTTTAGCCAGCGTTCTTTGAGTCGCTTTGTCGAGGTCGGAGCCGAATTTTGCGAACGCTTCCAGTTCGCGGTACTGAGCCAAATCGAGCTTCAGCGAGCCTGCAACTTTTTTCATTGCTTTGATTTGAGCGTTGCCGCCAACGCGGGAAACCGATATACCGACGTTGATGGCAGGACGCACGCCCGCATTGAACAAATTCGGTTCGAGATAAATCTGACCGTCTGTAATCGATATTACGTTAGTCGGGATATATGCCGAAACGTCTCCCTGCTGGGTTTCGATAACGGGCAAGGCAGTAAGACTTCCTCCGCCGAGGTCTTCGCTCAATTTTGAAGCGCGCTCCAATAAACGAGAGTGAAGATAGAAGACGTCGCCGGGATAAGCCTCGCGTCCCGGAGGTCTTCTCAGAAGAAGCGACAATTCCCTGTAAGCCGCAGCTTGTTTCGACAAGTCGTCGTAAATTACCAGAGCATGACGTCCCGTATCTCTGAAATATTCGCCCAGAGCCGTTCCCGCATATGGAGCAATATATTGTAAAGGAGCTGGCGTAGAAGCCGGAGCCGAAACTACAGTAGTATATTCCATTGCGCCGTTTTCTTCGAGTTTTGCCACTACCTGAGCTACCGTGGAATTTTTCTGCCCGATAGCAACGTAAATACAATAAACCGGTTTAACGCCGTACTTTTTTGCTTCTTCGGTATGAGTATATTTTTGATTAATAATCGTGTCAATTGCAATGGCAGTTTTACCAGTCTGACGATCGCCGATAATCAATTCTCTTTGTCCGCGTCCGATCGGGATCATCGAATCGATAGCTGTGATACCGGTTTGAAGCGGTTCTTTGACGGGCTGGCGCTGAATAACGCCGAGAGCTTTTCTTTCGATCGGCGCGTATTTTTCGAACTGAATGGCGCCTTTGCCGTCGAGCGGCTGACCCAGAGGGTCGACTACTCTACCCAGAAGTTTATCGCCAACGGGAAAAGATGCGACGCGTTTTGTTCTTTTAACCGTATCGCCTTCTTTAATTAAACTCGACTCGCCAAAGAGAACGCAGCCTACGCTGTCTTCTTCCAAGTTGAGCACCATTCCGATAACGTCGTTGGGAAATTCAACCAATTCGCTCGCCATAACTTTCGACAAACCATAAATACGAGCAATACCGTCGCCTACCTGCAACACCGTTCCGACGTCGTAAACTTCAACTTCGTTATCGTAGCCGGCAAGTTGTTTTCGTAAAATTGCCGATACTTCGTCAGGTCTGATTTCTACCATTTTTCTTTCCTAATTGTTCGATAAACTAATATCTTCCGATAATTTTTTTCTGAGGCGTTCCAATTGACTCTTTACGGACGCATCTATAATAGTATCTCCGTACTGAGCCTGGAATCCGCCCAATATTTTTTCGTCAATACTGTAAGAAGGAATTACATTTTTACGAGTAACCTTTTCGAGATTATCTTTCAATTCCTTTTTCAGATCCTCGGGGATTTCAACTGCGGTGGTTACCCTGGTTCTCAGAATTCCTTTTTTCTCGTCGTATAAAGAAAGGAATTCGCGCATAATTTCTTTGAGAATGTCCTGTCTGTTTTTTTCAAGGACGAAATCGATAAAATCAATAATGAGCTTAGGCGTTTTATTTTCGAAAATCGAATGTAAAATCGCCTTTTTATCGGACTGTTTGACAACGGGATTTTTCAGAATCGTTCTGAGCTCTTTGGACGCTTCGAGCGTATTATAGACCAAATTGACATACGAAGCCGTTTCGTCGAGCAAAGCCTCGTTGTCTTTTGCTTTTTCTAGCAACAGTCCGAAAAGCGAATTAGCATAGCGATATGCGACTCTGTAAACGCTCATATCAATTCTTCGACAGGTCTTCCAGATACTTGGCAATTATTTTAACTTGTTTTTCTTTATCGAGATTCTCTCTCAAAATCTTTTCGGCGGCTGAAACGGCAATATCTGCCACCTGGTCTTTCAGTTTCGAAAAAGCCTCTGCATTTTTACGTTCTATTTCCTGAGTAGCCTCTTCGATCATTCTTTTAGCCTGTTGTTTGCTGTCTTCGAGAATTTGGTCTCTCAATTTGTCGGCATATTGACGACCCTGCTCAATAATTTTTTGAGCTTCGGCTTCGGCTTTCTTGAGATTCTCTTTATTTTGCTCGAAGAGTTTTTCAGCCTCGATTCTGGCTTTTTCCGCTTTTTCGAGAGATTCCCGTATAAAATTTTCCCTTTCATTTAAGGAATTGAGAATCGGCTTCCAAGCGAGCTTCTTTAAAATAATCAGCAAAAGAGCTACGGTAACGAGCGTCCAGATGATTAGTCCGGGATTAACATCGAGAGGACTGCCCGGAGCTTCGCCGGCGCTGAAGAGAAGCAAACCTAATGTCTTTCCAAGTATCATTATTAAAATTCCTTAAATAAAAGAGCAAAAAATTATTTAAGCGCCAGAAGAATACAAATAACCAAAGCAAAGAGCGAAATACCTTCGATTAATGCCGCGGCAATAATCATAGAAGTTCTGATGTCGCCTGCCGCTTCGGGTTGACGACCGCTGGCTTCCATTGCAGAGCTGGCTAATTTACCGATGCCGAAAGCACCGCCGATAACTGTTAAAGCTGCTCCGAAACCGGCTGCTAAGTATGCGAAATCCATTTAATTCCTCCTTTAATATCTGTTATTAATTAATGTTCCTGATGATATGCCATCCCGATGAACAGGGATGAAAGCATGGTAAAGATATACGCCTGTATTAAAGCGACCAGAATTTCCAGCAAATAAATAAATAGCGCAAACGCTACGGATACAGGCACAACAATATATGTTTTAAGTATAAAGATTAATCCCAATAACGCCAGAATTACGATATGTCCCGCAGTCATGTTGGCAAAAAGACGAATAGCCAATGCAAAAGGCTTAGTAAACAATCCCAAAATTTCCACTACGAACATAATCGGTATCAGCCAGAACGGAATGCCGTGCGGAATAAGACCTTTGAAATAGCCGAAAACCCCGTTTTTTATCATGCCGCCGACTTGAATGACAATAAACGACATAGTCGCCAAGGTAGCCGTTACGGCTATATTGCTAGTTGCGGTAGCGGCATAGGGTACAAGTCCCAGGAAATTACACGTGAGAATAAAGAAAAAGACCGTCAAAAGATATGGGAGAAATTTCTCGTAGCCGCTGCCGATTGTAGGACGCGCAATTTCATCCCGGACAAAGACAACCAGCACTTCCATTAAATTGGAAATTCCGTGCGGCACTTTCGATTTGCGATAAGCTTTCGAAACTTTCCAGAAGATTAAAATCAATAACAAGGCGGCAAGCCACATAAATACAACATGCTTGGTAATCGACAGATCGATTCCGAAGAGATGAATTTCCGGCAGATGAATAACGCCAAAGGGTTCGAAATCGAGTTCCCTCGAATCGAGGATATGATGCATTATCCAGCCGGAATCATTTCCTCCCGATTCCGCCGCTTTTAATGTGTCCGTTACTGCCGAGGTATTATACCACATATCGAATTATTTACCTTTTATTGCGTCCGCTTTTGCCTTTACGGCTTTAATCTCCACTATCAAAAACAAAATATACCATATAAAGAATGCAAATATAAACCCATATTTATCAATTTTCAAGAATTTTAAAGAAAGAAAAATCAGGAGCAGAACCAAAACCATCCGGAGTCCCATTCCTCCGAGGTTATATAGAAGAAAATTTTTGTTACTTTTGCCGTCAGATTTTCTATATAAAATTGAAAAAATGATAAAATTTACCAAAACAATGCCGCTTGGCGTCATAACTGAGATAAAAAGACCCGTATTGATGATTCCCGCAAGAAATACTGCAAAGACAGCCAAGTTCAAAGCCAGATAGAGAATCAATATATTTTTTATCGATTTAATCATTATTTTTTTTCTTGTTCAGAGTCATAACCGCATTAATAAAATTATAAATTCCGGCAAATCCTCCGAAAAACGAAAAAACAATCGTCAACCAGGGATGTAATTCGAATTTTTCGTCGAGCCACCTGCCTAAAAAGAACATTAAAATTATTGTTGCAGCCAGCTGCGTACCCAAACCAAGATACGGACCTATATTTTTGTAGGTCTCTGTAAGTTTGGACGATGTATTATTGTTTTTTTTCATCCGGTTGTTTTGAGGCATTCATACTGCTGTTGCCGTCGAAGACAGCGCCTTCTTCCACAATTAATACTCTCGAAACAATATCTCCTTTTATTACCGCTTTCGATTCGAGGCGCAATTTTTCGGCGGCAATGATTTTGCCTTCTACTTTTCCATTTGTAATTACATTACGGGCTTTAATTTCCCCTATTACCTGAGCCTGTTCGCCCATTGTCAAATTTCCGTTAACCGAAAGATTTCCCTTAACAATACCGTCAATCCTAACGTTTCCTTCGCTGTTAATATTGCCTTCTATCCTTACTCCGTTGCTGATAATGCTTACTTCTTCTTCGTGAATTTCTTTTTTCAATGCCATACAAACTCCTATTTTACTTGAATATATTTTTCCGGGTCGACCGGCTTGCCTTTGAACCACAATTCAAAATGTAGATGAGGACCGGTGGTTTGCGTACCCGAATTACCGCTGAGAGCAATTAATTCGCCTGCGACCACATATTGTTGAGGTTTCTTCAAAAGAGCGGCGCAGTGCTTGTACATTGAGATATAATCGTTATCGTGTTGAATAATCATAGTGTATCCGTATTCTATCGTATAGTCGGCAAAGACGACCAGTCCGCCCGCGGCGGCATAAACCGGACTTCCTTCTTTTAAGCCCAAATCGAGCCCCATATGCCCTTCGGCAGGATTAAATTTATTCGTGATAACGCCTCTGGCGGGAGCGAAAAAAACGATCGTTTTCCCGGTATCATTCTTCTGTTCGAAAAATTTGTAATATAACAATGAAATCGCTTTCAGAATATTACCGCCCGGTTCAATTTTCTTTTTTATGTTTTTTCGAAGCGAATCGTAGATAGCCCGGGTTGTATCGGAAGAATCGGCGTTCGCCAGCATCATGGCATACTTTAATTTTTCGTTGGTGGAAGCAATCTTCTCCAGTTGAGATGTAAGAAAATTCACTTTACCCTGAAGTTCGTTTATCTTTTCGCGCTGGAGTTTCAGTTCCTGATTATCCAGTACAAACATAAAATTTTTGAGCGGAGTTATCGAAAGTATGAAAATCAGAAAGAACCAGGCTACGACGGTATAAATAAAAACATACGCGCTTGCGCGGAGTAAACTGAGCTTGTAAGTCTTAGTGCCCGAATCGGGGATGTTCGGTGTAAGCAGGAAGAAAACTTTTTTCAATTTTTTTAAGCTAAGCCAGTTCATCAATAGTTCCGTATATACACGCTCTTAAAATAACAATTTAGTTCGATTTTTGCTTTTGAATCAGCAGGCGTTCCATTTCGTGAATAATAATGTCCGGATCGAGAAGATGCCCGCAATCGAACGTTTTAATGGGGCAGGATTTATGTCCGTGAATGCCGCACGGTTTGCATTCGAGCCCGTCGTAAGAAACAACAGAGCTGAAACGCGAGTAAGGATAGAAACCGAAATCGGGTATTGTAGAACAATAAACGTCAACAACGGGCGTATCGGTAGCCATTGCCATATGCACCGGCGCGCTGTCGTTTGAAATCAGAGCGTCGCAGTTCATCAACAGAGCCACGCTTTCAACAACCGTTAATTTCCCCGCCAAAGAAATTAAATCCGTTTCGACGTACCCCTCGCTCAAACTGTCACACAGCGAAACGTCTTCCGATCCTCCTATTAAAATGACAAAATAATTCTCTTCAATTAGCTTTTTTATTACTTCGTCGAATCTGGGATATCTTTTTGTATACCATACAGAACCGGGCGCCAAACAAATCACTTTCTTTTCCGAAGAAGGGAGAAACGATTTTATTTTTACCAATACTTTTTCTTCAATTACAAATTCCGGAAATATTTTCCAGGAATCGTCATTCTCGGCGAAACCTATCAGTCTTAAGTTTCTTTGAACTTCGTGAACGGCGTTGTTGTATTCCGCTTGATAATTATATACGAAACTCATCACTGCTTTATCGAAGCCCGCCCTGAACTGACTTCCGGACATCAGGGCAATTAGCGATGACCGAAAAGAACGGTGAGGCGAATAAAGTCGCGTATATTCCCTGTTTCGTATTTCTTTAACTACTCGGAACAAAGCCTTCAACGACTTATCCCTTCTTTTGTCATACAAAATAAGGTCGTTCACATAAGGCGAGTATTCAAAAATTTGTTTCGATTGAGGAATCGTAAGTACGTCAATAACGCCGTCGGGGAAAGAATCTTTTAATTTCCGAATCAAGGGAAGCGTCAGAATTGCGTCGCCCAGAAAAGCGGTCTGTATAACCAGTATTTTCTCGCCCCCGTTCAATATTTCCATATTTTATGCATCCAGAAATACTGGGAAGGATATTTTTTTACGTAGCTTTCGAGAAAGGAGATATATTTTTGCGTTATGGCAATTAACTTTTCGTCGTAACTGCCCGGCAGCGCATCGTATTCCATTCTATTGGCGTAGATTTTATATTTGAAATCCGGCTGGCGGACAGCCACCAGCAACAGGATATCGCAACCCGTTTTGAGCGCGAAAGCCGCAGCTCCCGTATTCAATGCCGTTTGTACATCGAAGAAGCGGAATCGAGGGGCGTCCGCCGGTCCTCTCTGGTCGCCGGCAATACCAACCACCTCGCCGTTTTTCAATGCGCTGAATATTTGCTTAACCGAAAGTCCGACGGGAATAACTCTTGCGCTGCCGCGATTTCGAGTGCGCTCGAGCCACTCCGTTATATAAACATTCCGCTGCGGCTTAACCAATACGTTATATACCGCATGTACATTCACCGCCAGAGCCGACATAATAATTTCCCAATTGCCGAAGTGCCCCGTTAGCAGAATCGTTCCTTTATCATTTTTTATCACGCTTTCGACGCGCTCTCTATTATCAAAAACAATTTCGTTTCTTATGTCAGAATCTTGCAGCGACGGTAAAATCATCAGTTCGGCAAAAGTTATCGACATGTGTATATAGTTTTGCCGGGCAATATTATGAATTTCTTTTTCGGATTTATCCGGGAAAGCTTTTCGCAGGTTGCTCAAAACAGTAGATTTTCTGATAGGTATCAGATAATAAAACAGATAGCCGATCAAGCGCGCTAATTTTCTGGTACGATTAAGACCAATTTTATTAAAAAGCGTTACCAGACTTCTGAAGAGGAAATATTCGATTTTATTTTTGTCGGGCATTATTATTGAGTAGTTCTTAATCTGTATTGCCAGTTGTCGTCCCGTACTTCGCCGCGTTTATCCGAATGGAGCAGCTCGTAATTTCCAAAACCCGTCACGTCGCCGAAAATAAAAGTAACGCCACCTTCAATTTGATTATAGAACCAGACTTCGTAGGGTTTCATATTCGATTGATTCGGGTATCTGTCGCGCTGGTCGGGTTCGCCGTAGACCAGGTAGACTCTACCGCGGTCGGTAAGATATCCCGGGCGAGAATAGTAGCTGAAGTTTTGATTTACGTATTCAACCCGTCTCATGTAATCTTCTTTAAATTCATTTACGGGCGTCGATGGGTCGGGATCTCTTCTTTGCCAGAAAGTAAAAAGAAATTCA
Source organism: Melioribacter sp. (assembly GCF_049325435.1). Lineage (NCBI taxonomy): Bacteria > Pseudomonadati > Ignavibacteriota > Ignavibacteria > Ignavibacteriales > Melioribacteraceae > Melioribacter > Melioribacter sp. The sequence continues at coordinate 151,724 of NZ_JBMOLD010000010.1, forward strand.
CGTTTGCCGTTCAAAGAATCGAGCTTTTTATATTGATTAATTTCATTGCCCGAAGCTATGTATTTAATCTGGTCGAACATCTTATCGCAGTCTTCCGCGTTCATTATTGCAAATTCGCTTCCGGCAAATCCCCGGTTAATTCTGTAATGAGTAGTCGTATCGACAAAATCAGGATTATAATAATAAAATCTCTTCGATGAAATATATCCCTGATTTGTTTTGTTGTCTACCAAACTTAATTTTAACGTATAGGAGTCGGTAGGCAATTTGGACAAGTTAAAAAACCCGATATCGACTGTAGGTTTGTCGTTTTGTGCGATTTTCCTCGACTGCCCTCCTACTTTATTGCCAATCCCGTTAAAGAGCTCTTTGTAAAGAGTAAAATCGGCTTGAGGGTCTTCGAGCTTCAAATTGTATAATTCCGCATAATAAAAGAGCACCGGCATTTTATTGCTAAAAATCATTGAAGGATTCGGAATTACTTCCAGAGTATTTTTATAGAAAATTGAATTCGGATTGGCCCCTTCTCTTTTTATATTCGTAGCAATTTGAATATCGCTCAAAGCGTATTTATCGTTTGTAAAGGGGATCGCCTCAATTGTCTCTCTAATCTCTTTATAAAACGAAGGTTTGTTTGCGTCGTAGGCTTTAATATATAAAGAATACTTACCTTCGGGCATAACCATACCGACAACGCCGGTATACGACTTAAGACTGTTGGCGGTATCGATCGTATTGGCAATTTTCCAATCTCTCTTAAAGAAAATAGTATCTGCGTTTGCATCTTTAATTTCAACATGAACGATTGCTTCGATTTGAAGATCCTCCGTAGCTGTCATTTTTGAGGGCATCAAATCGTAATAAAACTCGACATAAACAGAAGATGTGTCGTATTTGAATCGCGCGTAATCGAATTCGAAAGCCAGCTCGTCCTGAGCATAAATTTCAACCGCAAATAGAATAAAGAATATAGAAAATAACTTTTTCATTACCGGATAACCTCAATAATAATTTTCATTGTACATATTTAATGAAATGAAAAAAGATAATCAAATTTTTTGCGCCCCATTTAAAAAGCAGAAGCCCTCTGTTCGAGGGCTTCCAGCTTAAATTTATACAATCGTATCAAAGTCCTAAAGTAACAGTAAATACATGATTGTCGTTGAAGAACTTCATCTGTCTGAATGCGTAATCGAGTTTTAAACCGAGACCGCCTAGATTATAGTTGATACCGAAACCGGCGGACAAACCGAAAGTATTGCTGTCGCTGTCGAGTTCCGGCATAAACATATAACCGCCGCGGATGAAGAACAGATCGTTATATGCGTATTCTGCGCCGAATCTGTATTCGTCGCCGTAGAAGTTGCTGTTCTGGAAAACGCCGTTAACGATCAAAGAATTTGTCTCGTTGAACTGATAATTGTAACCCAATGCCAGTTCCAGAGTCGAAGGCAACTCAAATGAGGCCGCATCGATTTTGTAGTACTGAGTCGGTCTAGAAAGGTCGGTCGAAATAGCCTTTACGTTAAGACCGCTGCCGTCGTAATCCATTTGAGGACCGAGGTTTTTAAGCACAACTGCAAAGCTCAATCCGTCGATATTTCCGAGGTTTTGGTAAGAAATACCGAGGTTGAATGCAATGCCCGTAGCGGAAACGAGGTCTATTTTTTCGGATACTATATTAGTAGTAAGACCGACCGAGATACGATCGCTTAGCATTCGAGCATATGTCATACCGATAGTAATGAACGAAGGGCTGAAAGTTTGACCGGTACCGTCGGGATTCTGAACCGTAGTAACCGGGATATCGCCCACTGCAATTGATTTAATTGAGAATGCAAGAGCTCCAAGACCTTCGATATTTGTCGAAACAGCTCCGTATTCTACATTAATGTCGGCAAAATAGTTCATATGAGAAAAGAGAGCATAAGTATTATACTCGCCGCGAGCCAAATTTGCCGGGTTCCAGTAGAGAGATTCCACGCCCGTGGCGTCGACCAGAGTAGCTCCAGCCATCGACACACCGCGCGCGCCGACGGGAACCAGAAGCTGAGATGCCCCGGCAGTTCCATTACGACTACCACCGCCTGCAAAGAGGCTGCCTGCGGTGAATAGTGTTAATAGCACTAATGTTATTAAATTTATTTTTTTCATTTTCAATCTCCTTCAATTTTTTAGAATCGATCAAGAATTTGCTGTTCTTGAATTATAGCGACTTTGAGAATCTTGGTTTTTCCTAAATCCGGCATATCGATATGTACTACGTACAATCCGCTTGCTACCGGAAGGTCACTTTCATTGTTGAGATCCCATCTGAAGAATTGATCAGGCGTATCTTTATGGAGCGTTCTAACCAGTTGACCCGCCAGATTGAAGATACGGATTGTGGCTTTTTGCGGTAAGTGGTTGAACGTTACGAAACGCTGATACTTGTTGATTTCCTGCGGATTGACTCCGTAGTACGGGTTCGGGAATACGTTGATATCTTCAACGTCTTCCTTAGCCAGTTCGGGATCGTTCACAACTGAAGGAGCCTTGAAAGTATATTTGTCTTCTGCACTAATAGGCTTATTATAGTTAATTCTGATGACTGTTCCTGCCGGAGGCATTTGTCCGTCGCCGTCAAATTCGCATACAATGAATCTTCCGATCGGATAAACAAATCCGCCGTGGAAGTCTGCATTGTAATCATGTGCGTCAGGATCTACGTCAAATGCATAATTATAGGTTGCGCCTGCGCCGCCCGATTGCAAACATGCATTTTCAAATTGCAGATATCCTGCTTGTCCGGGAGTTCTGTCTTTCGGATCCATCCAATAGACCCAGTCGGAAGCGGGATAACCGAAATACGGATCTTCGCCGGTTGCCCAACCCCATTGGTCTGATGTTGCTACGTTGCTAAGAACAAAAGGTATCATTCTAAAATCATCCGACGGGTCGTCCGGAGTACCGATACCGATGTTCCAGATTTCAAAAGGTACTTTTGCAATCTTATCGTCTTCAAATGCATAAACAGCGTAACCGCCGTTTTCGGTCCATCTGAATTCATAGTCATACGGCGCTGCATAATTCACATAACGATAGAGACGGTCGATTGTACCGCTGCCGCCGCCGGCTCCAACATAATATCTGTCGCCGCCTGAGGAGTTCAAGCTGTGCCATACTTTGTTTCCTTTATACGGAGCGCCTGCGGCGTCGTATTTCGAAGGATCGAGCGGAGCCCCTGCGTATGCAACTTCCACCATACCGTCGCCTTCGCCGGGACCTTTAATCATAGCGGGAGCGTCCTGTACGCCAATCTGAATACCGTCAACGATAATAAACTCATTATCATCACCGAAATGGGTTTGATTAGCAAGAACAGTCTGTCCGTTTTTCAGCACATTCCACGTTTTGTTACCGTCTGCATCAACGTTGAATGTAACCGTATATTCGGCGCCAGTCAATTTTGTAGGATCAACTACGATCGGCGTTACGATGCCGTCGCTAAATCCTGCCGAATGGGTTACATCCAGTACCTGACCGGCTTTTCCTTCGTAACGGACGCCCGGTTTGGGAGTTTGCGGAATTACTTCAATAACGTTCATCGGATTTTCGAGCACTCTCGGAACCGCTTCGGGATCGGGATTATATGCATAAGAAGTAACCGCAAAGTAATATCTGCTGCCGTTATTCAGAGGCAATCCGCCTTTGAAGACGTCATTCTTAATGCTGATATATCTCTTAATTCCGGAATCGCTTCCGAATTTGACTACGCGATCCAAAACTACGCCAGCCGTAGCGTCGAATTCCTTATCGGTTATTTTAAGAACACCGTCGACAATATCATAAGTTGCTATTAAGCGAGCTTCGCTTGCTTGCGCATTTTTATTAGGCAATTGATATACACAATAGCCCTGGAATTCGAATCCGCCTTTCGAATATGATTCGGTGGCGTTAACTTTTGCAGGGTCGCTTCCCCATGATAAAATAATTTCTTGATCCATTTCTGCTACAACTACAGCCGGAGCCGGCGGAGGCGTGGGAACGTTAAAGAAGTTATCGTAAGCCAACTGCGCCTGCAAATCGTAGAATTTCAGCAATTGAATAGCTCCCAATCTGTCGACGCCTTCAATTGCACCTGCTGCAATTTCTGCAACTACAACTTCCTGAGTATCGCCGTAAGCCATTTCAAACGGACCTGAAACAGAACCCAAACGGCGGTCTCCAGGCGGATGGAGCATACCGTCAATCCAACCGGTTCCAGTTATAGGATCGCCGGCTAATGTAAATTTAGTAGGTTGACCTGTAGTAGGATCTGTAAAGGGGTCGCCGGTAGTGGATACTCTTCCTCGGAAGAGATTATACCATTGCAATGTACCTGTTTCATAAAGACCCTGGTCGGGGTCGCTGTATACGTTGTCGCCGTTAATGAAGAAATAGAAAGCGGTCATCGGTAAGTTTTTCTTACCCTGTACAAATTTGCCTTTATAGATAGCCACATCGTCAGCTTCTCCGTCTACAATCGGTCCCTGGAAAAAGTCGAAGCCTACTGCCGGAGGCGGAAGAGGATTATAAACTGCGTCGGTGGCATTAGCGTTGTAAGCATATCCCAAGCTCAATGTAGTATCGCAACCGACATAGTCGTCGCCTGCATCGCCGACGTCAGGGTCAGACCACATCGATACGTACATTTCGGTAAAAGGTTTTTGATCGGGATTTTTATTGATAATGATATATTTACGGAAGAGCATATTTCCCAGAGCGCCTGTTGCATTATAGCCCCAGATAGTTACCTGTTCTTCGATACCCATCGGAAGCGAACCGTACATAAAGTCGGTTTGAGCGGGGTCCAAATCGTTGCATACGAACCAGATTGTTTGATCTGCGCCCGGGACGCCTGGAATGTCGACTGAGGGATTATATTGTCCGTCGCCGTCAACGTCTTCGAACGGAGCGCCCTGGCTTGCAGGCCATTCGTTCCAGTCTTTTTCGTACTGAGCTCTAATAGCTTCGATCGAAGGACCGTCGCCGTCTGCCAATTCAGCGCTCAAATCGCCGTCTTTATAGTCTCTTCTTACGCGGTAGATCCTTACATCGGGATCACCCGGGTTGGCAGGAGTTCCGTCTGGCAATATTCTACCGGGAACAGTGCCCTGGCGATAAACCGAACCGCCTACGCGGAATTGACCGTCTACTTTACCGCCCCAAAGGAAACCCGACTGGAATACCGCTGTTCTGTTGCTTCCTTTTGGAAAAACGAATCCGGAATTACCGTTTTGATTGATATCGGATTCGCCGTCGTTTTTAAACCAAGTAGAGATATTATTGATATTGAATTTTGTATAAACGGGTTCGCCTAACGCTTTGTAAAGAGAATTGGCTTTTTTATCGCCTCCTCCCTTGGCAAAGGTTAGCGCGGTAAACGCCAACAACATCAGCGTCAAGTTAATTAGTTTAATTAATTTTTTATTCATGTTTTACTCCTCTTTTTTTCAAACTTTATGATTAGTATTCCAACCTGACACCTAATCTAATCTGACGAGGCGGTCCGTACATTAAATTAGTAGCCGCTCCCGGAACTCCGCCGTATCCTTCCTGATAATCGACATTAATGGCTTTATACAAGTCAATATATTTTTCTCCGTAAGTTGCAATCAACTGTTGCGACAATTCCGGATTGTAAATCACGCCGTCGTCTTCGGGAGAACCGGTTCTCAAGAATACGTTGCGGATGTTGAGATTATCGAAGAGATTAATTACGTAAACGTAAACATTCAGCGAAAGTTTATCCATAAGTCTGAATGTTTTGTCGATTCTCAGGTCTACCTGGAATTCGCCCGGTGTTGAGGAGCTGTTCAATGCTTCGATCGGTTGACGGAAGCGTGCGTCCGTCTCGGCATTCAATGAACCGATACCGCGCGTAAACGGGTGACCGCTATTGAACATTGCAAGCACGGATACTCCGAAATCGTGCAACAGAGCCGGACCGTCGTTCGGACCAAAACGATAATCGACGTTTACATTGCCTCTCAATGCCTGATTGTAGGAGAGAGGACTGATATACTTCGGTACAAAGATTGTAACACCGTCAAGAGGAGCGCCGACAATACCGCTGTTCGAGTACGGATTAGAACCTGTACCGCGCGCATCCTGGAACGACAACGAAGCGTTCATTGCCAATCTTTCGTATCTTCTCATAGTCAAAGTAATTTCAACGCCTTTTGTCGTAGCATAATCACCGTTAGTCAACACGTTATAGCTCTGGAATGCGGAATTACGATCTGTATTTTGGAGAGTAAACTGCACCTGATCTTTTATGTCTTTATAATAACCGGTAATATCGATCGACATGAAGTCTGTTAACTGCTGTGTGAATCCTAATTCATACTGTGTGGTTCTTGTCGGTCTGAGATTGAAACCGGCAGGCTGCGGAATAAAGAAACCGCCTTTGATTTCGAATCCGATTCTGTATAAACCTCGGTAAGCGGTATTCAAAGCAGGCTGCTGAATAAATTTTCCGAACTGGGCGTGGAATACGGTTCTATCCGTAACGGGGAACGAGAAGCCTAAACGAGGGCTTACTGCGCTGAAGGTAGGCACTTTTTCCCAGCCTTCTTCGTATAATTCGCCCGTAGTGGCATTAATGCCTAAATCAGGTCTTGTAGGATCGACCAATTTAAGATTGTCGATATCGATGTAATCGAATCTCACGCCTGCGTTGATAACGAGGTCTTCATATTCGATTCTGTCCTGAATGTAAGCGGCTGCAAAAACAGGTTTGTGAGGAGCGTCGAAGAAGCCGTCGTCAACTTTATTTCCAAATACATCGTAACCGTAATTATTAACGCCGCGAGTAATAAGAAGCTGACGTTTGTATGCGTTCAACGAAGCTTCGGTACCGTCGTAATTCGAAGAATTAATAAACTGATCGACCGAAGCTGCAAGTCCAACCTGCGAAACAGTACCGAGAGTCCAGTTTCTCAATGTATATGTTTGATATTCGCCGCCGACTTTAAATGAATGATTTTTTCCAACGAGGAACGACAAAGACGCATTAAGAGAAATTCCCTGTCTGTCGTTCTTTCCGTAACCTATCGGAACCGTTCCGTCTCGTACAAAATCGAAACCGTAAATATTTGCATAAGTCGGACTTACATATCTTCCAACGACGCCGTTGTCAATATCTTTGGGCGTTCTCGGGATTGTCCAGCCGGCTTCGGCATTCGCAACGCTGTCGCCGTATACCCAGATATTCGAACCGAGTCCGGGCGTATACTGTTCGTAATTAGAGAAGTAATATCCTGCCGATACTTCATAATACATCGAGGGCGTGAGCACATGCGTAATTTTCAGGTTTAACGCGCCGTTGTTCGATTCGTATTTGCCGCGTCTGGTTTGAAGCAGATCCTGAATAGCGCTGTATGCCGAAGTAGCTCCGTTTTCAGTAGTATAAGTACCCGAAAGTCTGATAAGGACGGGTTTAAGGTCGAAATTCAGAGTACCTGTATAAGTAATAAATTCGCGCTGTTGTCCTTTGAGAGGACCAGCCGGATAATAGAAATCAATTGTATCTCTAGAGATCGGGTCGCTTATAACGCCGAGGTTCATTCCCGGCCACGGCTGTGGTTCCGGATCTCTGTCGTATCTGTAGTTAACATTAGTAAAGAACTTTACTCTATCGGAGAAAAGGGGACCGCTTAACGTTGCGCTCTGTTCGTTGTATCCCCACCAGTGAGCTCCCAGGCGTTTTTCGCCGTCGAAAGCGTCGCTTTTGCTCTTGAATGTCACGTTGTCGGTAATGTATTCATAGCTTGCTTTAAGTTGAGGTCCGCCGGATTTGAATTGTTGACGAATAATACCAGCATTGGCGCCGCCAAACTCGGCGGTGTAACCGCCTGCCTGCACCTGAATTTCTTCAAGAGCGTCCTGCGAAATAGTAACGCCTCTTCTACCGGTAATTGGATTCTTAATAGAAACACCTTCCAGATAATATCCGACTTCGTCGTTACGACCGCCGCGGATATAAATTTCGCCATTCTGCAAAGTAACGCCTGCGGTCAAACCGATAATATTGTTAACGCCGCGGACAGGCAAAGCCTGGATATCTTCGCTTGACGTTACGCGAATAGCGTTAGTGTTATCCTTTTGTATTAATGGTTTCTGGGCGACAATCTCAATCGTGCCCACCTGTATGTCTTCGCTCGGAAGTTCGAAATTAAGTTCCGTAGTAAGATCGGCGCTTACACGAACGTTCGAAACCGTAACTGTTTGATAACCCAGATATGAAGCTCTGACCTCATAGACGCCGGGTTCCAGGTTGATTAGCAGATATTCGCCGTTAGCATCCGTAGCAGCGCCAGTGGTTGTACCCATAACGATCACGTTGGCACCGATTAACGGATCTCCGGTTTGCATATCTACTACTTTTCCTTTAATCCTACCTCTTGTTCCCGCCGATAGCAGAGCAGGAATAAGAGTAAGAAATAGCAAAAAGTATAAAATTCTTCGATGCATACTTTACTCCTTAATTTGTTGGTTTATAAAAGAAAGGATATCTGAAAGGTATTTCAGTAAACATAACTTGCAATATCTACCTCCTAATTTTGTGAGAAAAAGGAATTTATTTGAAAATCCCAACAAGCCCTAGATAAGTAAACGACACTATAAAGCTCCTTTTTCGCTTTGCTTTATAATAAGCGTTATTAATATAAAAGAATAACTTTAATTTTGTCAAGCTAATTATATAGTATTTTCTAAAAAAAACACGCAACCGCACAAATATATTCGCTCGAAACTTAACTATCAATTATATTTTCAACAAACAACTTCATAACAGAAATAATTATTTTTAATGATGTTATTAATTTAACCGGAATAAAAAATTCTTCTTAATAATTAAATTTACTATCCCAAAAGTTTTTCTAATTTTTCTACAAAAACGCTCTTGGGCACAGCTCCGATCACTGTGTCTACCACTTCGCCGTTTTTAAAGAAAAGCACTGTCGGAATGCTTCTCACGCCGTATTTGATTGCCGTTTGTTGATTTTCGTCGACGTCGAGTTTGCCTACTTTAACTTTTCCGTCGTATTCTTCCGCAAGTTCTTCAATTATGGGCGCGATCATTCTGCAGGGACCGCACCATGCGGCCCAAAAATCTACGACTACCGGTATATCAGATTTCAAAGCTTCCGCTTCGAAATTTCCGTCAGTAAATGTAAATGGTTTCATATCGTCTCCTTTTTATATTTTACCGTTTTTCTTTAAAACATGACGGGCTATAATGCCCTTTTGAATTTCATTTGTGCCTTCGAATATTCTGTTGATTCTCGAATCGCGATAGAATCTTTCAATCGGCATTTCACGCGAGTATCCCATTCCTCCGTGAATTTGCACGGCGTAATCGGCAATCTTATCGAGGGCTTCCGAACAGAACAATTTTACAATCGCCGATTGGTGCGAAATGTCTTTTTTCAAATCGTAATCGACCGCGGTACGATAGACCATCGATTCCATAGCGTAAATCAGAGACGCCATTTCCGAAAGCATAAATTGAATTGCCTGGAAATTGGCTATTGTCGTGTCAAATTGTTTCCGTTGTTTTGCATAACGAGTCGAAAGTTCGAGAAGTTCTTTTGAAGCTCCGAGACATGCCGCTCCGAGTCCCAATCTGCCGGCGTCCAAAGTTTTCATGGCAAGTATAAATCCCCTGCCTTCCTGACCTACCATATTTTCTTTCGGGATTCTTACGTTATCGAATGTAATCGGATTTGTAGTGCTGCCTTTAATGCCCATCTTCTTTTCGGGTGGACCTGCCGAGAATCCCGGTCGGTCTGTTTCGACTATAAATGCAGTAATCCCTTTTTCGGTTCTTGCAAAGACCGAGACAATATTCGCTATTCCGCCGTTTGTAATCCAGAGCTTTTCACCGTTGATCACCCATTCTTCTCCGTCGAGATGGGCGCGCGTTTTCAGATTGAACGAATCGGAACCCGCTTGAGCTTCGGTTAGACAAAATGCGCCAATCTTCTCGCCTTTTGCAAGCGGAACCAGATATTTCTGTTTTTGTTCTTCGTTTCCGCCGAGATAAATTACATTAGCGCCAATCGATTGATGCGCGCCGATAAAAGTCGCTGTCGACATACAGCCGCGCGCAATCTCTTCCTGCATAATACAATATCCGACTTCCCCGAAACCGCCGCCTCCGTATTCTTCGGGGAACGAAATACCGAGCAATCCCAATTCTCCCAATTTTTTAATGAGGTCTTCGGGAATTTTTTCTTCGGCGTCGATTTTTGCAGCAATCGGTTTGATTTCGTTATCAACAAAATCCCTTACCATGCTGCGGAGCATATTTTGCTCTTCAGTAAAGGCGAATTCATTCATTTTAACGTCCTGTATCTATTTATGGCTTGATTTATCGCCGATATAATTTACTATGTATTCGCCGCCGTCGACGCCGATTACATTGCCCGAAATCCAGTCGCACTTTTCGTCGCAGAGGGCGACAATTGCCCGGGCTACGTCTTCGGGAGTTGTGAGGCGTTTTTGCGGATTTTTATGTTCAGCCGAATAGAGCATTTTATCGAAGTTAGGAATTTTACGCCCTGCAGGAGTGTCGGTAATACCGGCCATAATAGCATTGCATGCAACCTTCATATGTCCGAGTTCCACGGTTAATTGTCTTATGTGCGCTTCTAGCGCAGCCTTTGCAGCCGAAACAGCTCCGTAATTCGGAATTACCGTATGCGAACCGGCGCTAGTCAAGGCAAAGATTCGTCCGCGCTCGGCAAGCAAATTCCTGAAGACCAACCCTTGCGTCCAATAAACCAAAGAGTGCGCCATAACATCGAGAGTCATACTCATTTGAGCCGGAGTTATACATTCGGACGGACTCGAACCGATATAAGGTTTCAATGTGCCGAAAGCTAAAGAGTGAATCAACACATGAACTTTATCGCTCTCTTTATCGGAGGCAAAGCGCTCTTTGATTTCGTCGAGCGTATCGTTAATTTTAATGTGATCCGCGGCGTTTATATTAAAGAATACTGCTTGCTGTCCTTCTTTTTCTATCTTCTTAATAATTTTATTAACATTAGGCATTGTCGCCTGGCGGTCGAGATGGATTCCGAAAATGCTGTAGCCCGCTTTAGCCAACTCGACTGCGGAAGCGCCGCCAAATCCGCTCGAAGCGCCTAAAATTAACGCCCACTTCTTTTTCATTTACCTTCCCCTAATTGTTAGATGTGGTGCAAACTTAAGAAAATGAAAAAACAATTCAAATCTTTCTTAATTAATAAATTTTTATTATGAAGTTATGTAAATAATGTTTTCGCCGCCCAGCAGTTTTACCAATTCCGCAATCAACTCGTCATTCAATTCGATTTGATAATCGATAATATAGTCGGTATGATTGCCGTTGTCTTTTATTCTGATCATGACGGGGATGCCGCCGCCGTATTTATCAAATAGATTATGCAGTTTATCCACGATAGTATCGTCGTGTGTTTTTGAGCTTAGAATTATACCGAGCCGTTTAGTCAATTTGTTTCTTGCTTCCGCAAGGTCGTAAACTTCTTCCACCCGAAGTTTAACTGCGTCGCCGCTGCTTTCGGCTTTCCCAATAATAATAACGGTCGATTCCGATTCGATTAATTTTCCGTATTCCTTAAAAGCTTTCGAAAACATAATGCATTCGCAACTGCCGTAATAATCGTCGAGGCGGAAAAAAGCCATCTGGTTGCCGTTCTTGTCGGTTTTGATATTAACGTTTGTAATAACTCCGCAAGCTCTAACGACATCGCTCGGTATTGTATTAGGTTCGGCGTCGAGATGAAAAGTTGCAAACGACCTGTACTCTATATCATATTTGTTAAGAGGGTGGTCGCTCAAATAAAAACCGAGCACCTGCCTTTCCTTGGAGAGTCTTTCCTTGCTGTCCCACGGCTCGACGTCCGGTAACCGAGGTTCTTCATAAGTAAATTCTTCTGTGGCTTCAGCGAACAGACTGCTTGAATGCGATTCGCGCGCTGTTTTAATCTTAGCGCCGATATCGATGGCTTCTTCGATAGCCGCGAAATGCTGAGCGCGCGTTCCTCCAAGTGAATCGAAAGCTCCGGCCAGCACAAGCCCTTCGATCGCTCTTTTATTTACAATGCGAGTATCTACGTGAGAGCAAAAGTCGTAGATGCTTGTAAAATCTCTTCCGAGACTTTCGTGCGCTCTTTTGATTTCTTCGACCGCCTGAACGCCTACGTTTTTAATTGCCGCCATGCCAAAGATTATCTTTTTGTCTTTAACCTGGAAATTAACCGTAGGATGATTAATGTCGGGCGGCATTACTTCAACGCCAAGCTTGCGGCAGTCGTCGAGATATATGGTAATTTTATCGGTGTTGTCGAATTTATTCGAAAGGTTGGCGGCAAGAAATTCTTCCAAAAAATGGGCTTTCAAATAGGCGGTTTGATACGCCACAATACTGTATGCGACCGCGTGACTTTTATTAAATCCGTAATTGGCGAATTTGTCGATAGCCTCGAAAATCTCTTCGGCAATGTTTTTGTCGATATTATTTTCGACGGCGCCTTTGATAAATTTATCGCGCTGCTCTTTCATCGCCTGGAGGTCTTTCTTGCCCATTGCGCGACGGAGCAGATCGGCTTCGGCAAGACTCATGCCGGCGACTTTATTTGCAATCTGTATTACCTGTTCCTGATAAACAATAATGCCGTAGGTTTCTTTGAGAATCGGCTCAAGCACCGGATGCAAGTATTTAATTTCTTTCCTGCCGTGTTTTCTGTCGATAAAATCGTCGATATAATCCATCGGACCGGGACGATAAAGAGCGTTCATTGCGGCAAGGTCTTTTATGCTGTTCGGCTTAAGTTTGCGCAGGTATTCTCTCATGGGAGCCGATTCAAACTGGAAGACCGCCGTCGTTTGACCTTTACCGAAAAGCTCGAATGTTTTTTCGTCGTCTATCGGAATATTTTCGATGTCGATTTCGATACCGCGGTTTTGCTTTACGAGGTCGATTGTGTCCCGGATAATCGACAACGTATCGAGACCGAGGAAATCCATTTTAAGAAGACCTGCGTCTTCAAGGTCTTTCATATTAAATTGCGTAACTGTGGCAGTTTCGCCCTGGTCTCCGTAGATAGCAAGCGGCACGTAATCGCTTACGTCCCCCGGTGTAATTACTACGCCGGCAGCGTGTTTCGACGCGTTGCGATTCATACCTTCGAGTATTTTAGCATGCCTTATCAATTCCTGCATCATCGGGTCGTCGGTATTATTGAGCCATTTTAATTCCGGCACTTCCTTCAAAGCCTGGTCGATAGTATAAACTTTGCCGAATTTCGAGGGGATATATTTTGTGATATTCTCCACCTGCGGAATCGGTATTTTCAAAACGCGCGCTACATCCCTTATAACCTGTTTGGAAGATAAACGGTTGAAAGTTATTATTTGAGCTACCGAATTTTCGCCGTATTTTTCCTTAACATAACTGATAACTTCGGCTCTTTTGTCGTCCGCAAAGTCGACGTCGATATCCGGCATCGACTTTCTTTCGGGATTCAGAAAACGTTCGAAGAGCAAATCGTATTCCAGCGGATTAACGTTCGTAATACCGAGCGCGTAAGCAATAAGACTGCCGGCGGCGCTTCCTCTGCCCGGTCCGACGGGAATTCCCCGTTTCCTGGAAGCGTTGATAAAATCCTGAACAATCAAAAAATAACCGGCGTAGCCCATTTTGATGATTACGTCGAGCTCATACTTCATTCTGTCTTCGATTTCTCTCGTAACCTTTTTGAATCGTCTGTGCAACCCTTCATAAGCCAGTTGAGTTAAGTATTCCTCGAGCGTTTTAGCTTTCGAATCTTTAGGTATCGGAAAGACCGGATAGTAGTGCCCTTTGAATTCGAGTTTCAGATTTATCTTTTCTTCGATTTCGAGCGTGTTTTCGATTGCGCCTTTGTACTTTCCGAAGATTTTTTTCATTTCGTCGGCGGATTTGAAATAAATCTGATCGGTGCCGTACCTCAATTCTTCATAATTCGAATTGCCCGATTTATCGCCGAGCATTATTAGAATATTATGAGAAATTGCGTGTTCCTTTTCGATGTAATGAGTATCGTTAGTGGCTACGAGTTTAATCCCGAGCTCGCTTGCCAGTTTGGGCATGCCTTCGAGAATCGGTTTTTCGATATCCATTCCGTGATCCTGGATTTCCAGGTAAAAATCTTCTCCGAACAATTCTTTCAGTTTGATTGCGGTATCCCTGGCTTTATCCCATTCGTCGTTTATAAGAGGAGTGGAGATTGGACCGGCGGGACATGCGGATGTACAAATCAAGCCGTCCTTGTATTTGCTTAAAATTTCCCAGTCGATGCGCGGTTTATAATAAAATCCTTCCGTATGACCGATGGTGGAAATTTTCATAAGATTTTTATAACCGACTTCGTTTTTAGCAAGAAGCAGAAGGTGGTTATAATGCTTCGAGCGTTTTCTGCCGTCGGTGATATCGGCTTTCTTTTCGAAGCGGCTTTTTTCGAAATCGACATAAGCTTCCATGCCGATAATCGGTTTGATTCCGGCTTTAACCGCTTTTTTATAAAACTGAAGAACGCCGTACATTACGCCATGATCTGTTAAAGCGACGGCGTGCATATTATTCTTAACAGCCGCGTCAATCAGGTCTTCAACTCTGCAGGCGCCGTCCTGTAAACTGTAATGCGAATGATTATGAAGATGTATAAAATCCGACATTAATAAACTTCTCCTTATTTGCTGCCCGTATGACCGAAACCGCCTTCGCCTCGTACGCTTTCGTTAAGCTCTTCAGTTTCAAGAATATCGGCATAATAAACTTTTGATATAACCATTTGAGCGATTCGGTCGCCGCGGTTTATTACAAAATCCGAATCCCCGAAATTGAAAAGTATAACTTTAATTTCACCCCTGTAATCCGAGTCGATCGTTCCGGGCGAATTCAATACTCCGATACCGTGATTTGCCGCCAAACCGCTCCTCGGTCTTATCTGAATTTCGTATCCTTCGGGAATTTCGGCGCGTAAATTTGTAGGCACCAGAGCAACCTTTCCCTTTTCGATTATCAATAAGTCTTCCACTGCGGCTCTTAAATCGAGTCCGCTGCTTCCCGGCGTGGCATAAGCGGGCAATTCTATGTCGCTAAATTTTTTATCTATTCTTTGAATTTTAATTTGAATTTTTTCCACGACAGATCCACAATTTATTGAGAGGTTTGTATTTAAAACCAAGAGAGTTTAATGACAAAGGTACAAAATTTAGAAGAAAAATTTAGGGGGAATTTATTTCCTTTTTACAAGGCGTTTCGTTAAAACGGATAATTCATTGATATCGACAATTTTTGCGATAAACAGAATTGTAACGAATACAAACAGAAGAAGGATTTTGACTGGAATGTTAAGAATACCGTTATAATATAACAAATAATAAGCCACAGTAGCGGAAAAGATCAATGACATCAATCTTGCAATTTTACCGTATTCGTATTTTATGCGGTAAACTTTTTGAGAGAAATAAAAGAGAGCAAGAGCCATTGTAATATAACTGAAAAGAGTAGCCAGAGCCGCTCCCATAATTCCCCAAAAAGGAATTAACAGGAAATTCGAGACAATATTTACAAGGGCGCCGCTTCCCGTCACTATCGGAAAATATTTCGTTTTTTCTTCGATATAAAGCCCCGCCTGAAAATTGACGTACATCCCGTGGAAAATGTAAGCTAACAAGATTATGGGAACTATCGCCAGACCGCTCCAGTATTTATAACCGATAAGACTTACTCCGCCCCAAAAGCGAATTGTGGCTATATCTTCAATGAACAACGACAGCACAATCCACATTAGAGACGCGGCTATTAAAAACAAAGTCAATACTTTTGAAAATATTTCCTTGGCGTTTTCTTCTTTTGAATTAATAAGTAAAAAAGGCTGCCATGCAAACTGGAACATCTGCACTATCAGCATCATAAAGATTCCGAGTTTATAACTCGCCTGATAAATACCGAGCGTTTTTTCGTCGGTCAATGCCAGCACTATCGGACGATCCACCACCTGTACCAGAGTAGCGGCCATACTCGCCGGCAAATACGGTATTGCAAATTTCAACATAAGTTTCAAATATCCGCCGTCGATCCTGAATTCAAAATTTTTATAAATATCGGGAAGCAATACTATAAAAGAAAAAGCCGATGCCGCCAGATTGGCTATGAATATTGCTTCAATATCCATTTTTAATTTGAGTACAAGAACGAGATTCAATAATATGTTTAACGAAATGTTGCCGAGCTTGATCAAAGTAAACTTGAGCGACTTGCGCTGCAAGCGTAAATTTGCAAACGGCACTATCGCCAACGTATCGAAGAGAATTATGAATATCAGGTAGTTGTAAAGATGTTCGTACGTATTGGGAATTTCCATCAGCCGAATCATGCCGTCTTTTCCCAGGTAAAGAAGCGCCGATAAAATTAACGATGTAATCGTCAGGAAAAGATATGCGGTTGAATAGGTAAGCTTTTTGTCTTTGTCGGCGGCCGCCGAATTATATTTCATAAACGCGGCGTCCATTCCGTATATGAACACCACATTTAAAAACGCGATGTATGCATATATGTTCGAATAGATTCCGACATCCCGGGGCTCGAATACATTAGTGTAAAACGGCACCAGAAGGAAATTAAGAAATCTTCCCACAATAGTACTGATGCCGTAAATGACCGTGTCTTTTGTTAATTCTTTTATTTTATCGAACATAACAGATTGAAAATATTCGTTAAAAATTACGAAAAATAATTCACATTAACTTTCCAAGGGTTCGTGGTTCTTGTTTTGGAAGTTTTGGAGTTTTGGGGTTTTGGGATTGGATTTGGCGAGTTGAAATGCCAAGCAACTGCTATTTTCATTCGAAATATTTTTTCAAAGCCTCTACGTAAATTTTAGGAGGACGAACGGCTTTTTTGGTATCGGCTCTTATGAAGACGTGCGTTGTGTATCCCCTGGCAATAAGCGTTCCGTCTTCTTTGCGTTTGATTTCGTATTCGATATGGACGCGAGGCGAATGGAGTTGGCTGAGCGACGCGGTTATTTGCAGTATATCGTCGTAAGTGGCGGGCGAAAAGTATTGAACTTTCGCTTCGATTAGCGGCAGTTGATAACCGTTTTTTTCCACTTCCGAATATGCCAGTCCCGTCGAACGGAGCAGTTCCGTTCTGCCTACTTCAAAATATTCGAGATATTTGCCGTTATAGACAAACTGCATTTTGTCCGTATCGGCATAACGTACTCTGATTTCAGTTGTATAAGAGAGCATCTGCAGCAACCGTATTAATCAAAAATCATTCTTCGTAAACGCCCATTTTGCCAAATTTTTCGAGCCTGTTTTGTATTAACTTATCGGGTTTAATTTTTATAAGGGCGTTCAATTCTTCTTTGAGAATATCTTTAAGAATATCAGCCATTTTTTGGGGATCTTTATGAGCGCCGCCGAGGGGTTCCTCAATAATTCTGTCTATTATACCCTGCTCCAGCAAATCACCAGCGGTCAATTTAAGAGCTTCCGCCGCCTGTTCTTTAAAATCCCAACTGCGCCACAAAATACTGGAGCACGATTCGGGACTGATAACCGAGTACCAGGTATTTTGCAGCATTAAAATTCTGTCGCCCACGCCGATGCCGAGAGCGCCGCCGCTGGCGCCTTCGCCTATAATGACAACGATTATCGGTACTTTAAGCCTGCTCATTTCGAGAAGATTTCTCGCAATTGCTTCTGCCTGTCCCCGTTGTTCGGCTTCCAATCCGGGATATGCGCCCGGCGTGTCGAGCATAGTAATTACCGGTTTGTTGAATTTTTCCGCAAGTTTCATCAGTCTGAGCGCTTTACGATATCCTTCCGGATTCGGCATTCCGAAATTGCGGTACAGATTCGATTTTGTGTCTCGCCCCTTTTGATGACCGATTATCATTACCTTTTGACCGTCGAGTTTTGCAAAACCGCCGACAATCGCTTTATCGTCCTTAAAAAGTCGGTCGCCGTGCAGTTCCACGAAATCCGTAGTCATCATATAAATATAATCGAGAGTGGAAGGTCTTTCGGGGTGGCGCGCCAGCTGGACTTTCTGCCAGCGTGTTAAGTTCTGATAAATATTCTTTTTCAGTTCTTCTACCTTTTCTTCTAATTTTTTCACTTCACCCGAAATATCGAGTTGTCCCTCGTATTTTTTCATTTCATCGATTTTATTTTCCAATTCGACGATTGGCTTTTCGAAATCGAGCGTATTTTTTGCCATTCTTTTTTACTCCGTCCTTAATATCATTTTGGAAAATGTTCTGCCCAGTATTTCCAGGTCGAGCCAGATATTCTGGTTCTTAGCGTAAAACAGGTCGAGACTTTTTAGTTCCACTTCGTCGTCGGGATTAATATTTTCAACATACCAGAGCCCCGTCAATCCGGGTTTGCCTACGTAGAGGTCGCCGTAATACGAACTCTTTTTGGGACCTACAAAACTCTTCCTGCCTTTAAGTACCTGCGGAATTTGCAGAACAAAATTGCTGAAATCCCCTTTAGAGCCTTTTCCCTTCCTGAATTTTTCGGCTAAATATATGAAAGGATATATTAATAGCAAAATGAAGATTAAACTCAAAATTTTATCGAATATCAGTTTCGTAATACGATGCCCGAATGAAGAAATGTTATAATTAATTTTTAAGAGCGGCAGATCTTCGAGCATCGTTACCGAAGATTTACCCACAAGATAGTCGAGTTCTTTTCCCGAGACCATAAAATCGACATTTAAACCCTGCGATTCCGAGACAGCGTAAAATATCTGGTCGTAATTAATTTCGTCCGATGAAAAGATTACCTTTTCAATTTTATGTTCGGCGATTACTTTCCGTAAATTATCGAGCGACCCGATTACTCTATAACCGCCTACAACATCTCCTATTTTCTTTCTGTCCGTGGATATAAAACCGGTTACCTGATACAACGAAACTATATTCGATTTAAGTTTGGAAGCCAGCTCGGCCGCTTTGGCGGGCGAAGCTACAATAAGGGTTCTCGCTTTGCGCGATTCGCTTACAAGTCCCAAACCCGTAGAAACTTTTAAAATAATACGCCATAAAGAAAAAGTAATAAAAGAAAATCCGTATGTTATCAACACCACGGCGCGGCTGAAAGCGAATTGTTTGAAGAAATATGTCAATGCGGAAAGTATTATCAATCCGTAAACGAGGGCAATTAAACTTCTAAGAACCGACAGCGCGTTTTTCTTGTACGCTCCCGCAGCGGCGGAAATAAATATTTGCAATAACGCAGGAATAAAATAGACCCACGGTTTTGCATAGCCGGGAAATCCGAGCCAGTGTTCGTTGGCATATATTTTTTCCGCAAGGTAAACCGCTCCGCTCATCAAAATAAAATCGAACAGGACGCTTAAAAGAATAAGCTTATAGACATTGGCAAAAGCAATTAATTTGCGGACGAAAATGGCTAACCTCAGGATTCCCTGCACAATGAACGACGACGACAAATGCTTTTTGACGAAGAGATGCATTGCATCGTAAAAATATTTCGTTTCGTCTATACTGCTCCTTTTTGTACTCTCGCCTTTGTAATGAAAAATTTCAGTCGAGTGAACGTAATAAACTTTATAACCCGCCTGTTGAGTTCTGTAACAGAGGTCGAGGTCTTCGCCATACATAAAAAACTGAGGATCGAATCCGCCGATTTTTTCGTAAACTTCGCGCCGCAACATCATAAAAGCGCCGCTCACCGCATCCACTTCGTACGTTTGATTTTCGTCCAGAAAAGTAAGGTTATATCTTGCGAATAATTTGCTTTTTGGAAAGAGACTGCTAAGTCCCATCACCTTTGTAAAAGACGTCCAGGGTCCCGGGAAACTGCGCCGGCAAGCAAGTTGCAGCGTGCCGTCCGGATTTAAAACTTTGCAGCCGGCTATACCGGCGTTGGGATTCTTATCGAAAAAGTCGATCATTTTCCTGAATGTATCCTCTTTCACGATAGTGTCCGGATTGAGTAAAAGTAGATACTTGCCGCGCGCTTTTTCCAGAGCAATGTTGTTCGCCGCTCCGAAGCCTAAGTTTTTTTCGTTGGCAATTAAAATTACCTCCGGAAATTTGGTCTGAATGGCTTCAACGCTGCCGTCTTCCGAAGCGTTGTCGACCACAATCGTTTCAATCGAAAGGTTATCAGACGCTTTGCGTATCGATTCGAGCAGATTGAGAAGAAATTCCTTTACGTTATAATTTACTATGATTATTGAAAGGTCGATCATTTTAATTTTTCAGTCCGAGTAAACTTTGAAAGCGAAGTTTCCAAACCATGAATACGGCTTCGCGCACAATCTTGCGCGACATTTTTGACGTACCCTGCACTCTGTCGGCAAAAGTAATCGGAATCTCCGTAATCTTGAAATTCTTTTTCCACGCATGAAAATTCATTTCAATCTGGAACGAGTATCCGTTCGATTTGATTTTGTCGAGATCAATAGACTGAAGCACCTCGCGCCTGAAGCATTTGAAGCCTCCCGTTGCGTCTTTGACCGGCATACATGTAATAACCCGCGTATAAACATTTGCAAAATAACTCAACAACAATCTGCTTATCGGCCAATTGATAACTCTTACGCCGTTAATATAGCGGCTTCCTATAACAAGGTCGTAATCTTTGATCTTTTCGAGAAAATTCTTTATTTCGTCGGGATCGTGCGAAAAATCCGCGTCCATTTGAATTACTGCGTCGTATCCGTTTTTAAGCATAAACTTAAAACCTTCGACGTATGCCGTGCCGAGTCCCGATTTTTTTTCTCTTTTAATAAGAAAAACCCTGCTGTCTTTATCGGAAAGTTCCTTTACGTAGTCCGAAGTTCCGTCGGGCGAATTATCGTCGACAACCAAGACATTCAATTCGGGATATTTTTCGAGAATATAAGGAATTAGCTTCCTGACATTATCGAGCTCATTATAAGTCGGTATGATTACAAGAGTTTTCATAATTAATCTTCAATGGTTATTCGTAATGACCTTTGCCGAACAATACTACAAAGACTGTCCGTAAAATTATCTTGAAGTCGAGCCGAAGACTCATGTTTTCGATATAGAACAAATCGTAGCGCAATTTGATTTTGACGTCTTCTATCGACTCGTCGTATTTATGTTTTACCTGCGCCCAGCCCGTTAAACCGGGGCGCACTTTAAGTCTTCTCTTATACAACGGAATTTCTTTGGAAAGTTTCTCAACAAAGTAAGGTCTTTCGGGACGGGGTCCCACAAAGCTCATGTCGCCTTTCAATACGTTGATAGCCTGCGGTATTTCGTCCAATCGAACTTTGCGCAGAAATTTTCCAACTTTTGTAATTCGCGGGTCTCCTTTGGACGACCATACGGGCCCGGTATGTTTTTCGGCGTCTTTTATCATCGTACGGAATTTAATAATCTTAAAAATTTTTCCGTTCATTCCGACGCGCTCCTGTTTATAGAAAACCGGTCCTTCGCTTTCGAGTTTTATAGCAATGGCGGCTAATATTGTGGCGGGCGAAGTAACAATCAACAACAACAGAGAGAATACTATATCCATAATCCGTTTTATTTTCTTTTCCCATTCGGGCATCAGTTCAGGCATAACGTCGATAAGCGGCGAACCGTAGAGTTGCAAAATCCGTGCTTGTCCGCTAATAATATCGTAAAGGTCGGCAATCATCTTAATTTCCACCCTTGTGCTGTCGCACTTGTCAATTACCTTAATTATCAATTCCTCGTCGTGTCTGTCCAGCGCAATGATTACGTTACGAATGTCGTTTTGTTCGATAATTTTTTCGAGTTCGTCGATAACGCCTTTAACTTCAATACTATCGTGAGATTTGCCTACGTGCCCTTTGTGAGTGGCTATGAAGGCTACGACGTCCAATCCGAACTCGGGATGACGCTTAATCGAATGCAGAATTTCTTTTGCTTTATCGTTAAACCCGACAATGAGAGCTTTCCTGCGACCGATGCCGTTAATCAGCAACCGGCGTTGCAAACTCCGTACTAACAATCTTCCGGAACCGACAAAGAAGAGGAAAATTCCCCAATAAAGAAGAATGAACAGACGGAACGACATTTGACCGTTTGTGGAATAGTCGTCCATAACGATAAGGAAGAAAAGAATAAAAATACCGACAAACGAAGCTTTGAAAAGAGTGGAGATTTCGTCGAAGCGCGAAAGCGCAAACCATGTTCTGTACATTCCGACGAAAATAAAGATAAGCAGCCAATAGATATAAACCGCAATCATGGGCAAGAAGAAGTCCGGTTGCGAAATCAGTTCGAACCACCCCGTATTAACCCGCAAGTAAAAGAAAAGGAACCAGGTAATATTAATCGTAACAAAATCGGTAACGAGAAGAAGAATTTTTTCTGTCTTTTTATTCAAACTTTTCTCCGAAAGTAACTATAACTTGTTCAACACGGTTTTCGAAATTTGTTCGCCGATAGCCAGAGACGCCGTTGCGGCAGGCGAAGGCGCGTTGCAGACATGTACGACTCTCTCGTCTTCCAGGATATAAAAATCGTCGAGCAGACCTCCGTTTCGGCTGCACGCCTGGGCTCTAACGCCGGCTCCGCCCGGAATTAAGTCATCCTCCTCAATTGACGGCATTAATCTCTTCAATTCTTTCACAAACGCTCTTTTGCTAAAAGAGCGGTAAAATTCGCCAAGTCCCACTTTCCAATACTTAAATGCAACTTTATAAAATCCGGGCCATGAAAAAATATCAAAACTATCTTTAAGATTAAAATCGAATTTCGAATAACCTTCCCTTTTGAAGCTGAGCACAGCATTCGGACCGGCTTCCAATTCGCCGCCGATCATACGCGTGAAATGGACTCCCAGAAACGGGAATGCGGGATTCGGCACCGGATAGACAAGCCCGTTAACGACCGATTGATTTTTGACTTTATAATACTCGCCGCGAAAAGGAATTATACGTATATCCAGGTTTGGATGAGTCATTTTGGCAATTCTGTCCGAATGCAACCCCGCGCACGACGCCACCCATTTCGAAACGAACGTTCCTTTATCGGTGATTACTTCGCAATTGTCCGTCTTAATTTTAATGTCCTTCACGCTTGCTTTTAATTCTATTTTACCGTCGAGTTCGAGTATTCTTTCGAGATAAGCGGCGGCTACTTTTTTAAAGTCGACGATTCCGGTTTGAGGCACATAAATGGCTTTGATACCCGCGGCGTTCGGCTCTATCTTTTTAATTTCATCCGGGCCGATAATTTTGAGTCCAGTCAGCCCGTTTTCTATGCCGCGGTTGTAGATATTCTCGAGCAGAGGAATTTGATCCTTCGATACCGCAGTGATTATTTTACCCGTCAGTTTATACTCGATATTTCTTTCCTCGCAAAATTCGAGGAGCATTTGGTAGCCTCGTCTGCAATTCAGGGCTTTTAGACTGCCGGGTTTATAATAAATTCCGGAATGAATAACGCCGCTGTTATTGCCCGTTTGATGCGCGGCAATACGGGCTTCTTTTTCGATTAAAAGGATTCTCAGCTTCGGATTAGTTTCCAGCAATTTCAATCCGGTAGCAAGTCCTACAATCCCCGCGCCTATGATGATGATGTCGTGCATGGTATCCAATGTGGTCTTATTAAATAAATTTTATATTTGGATTCATTTTTCAAAAGATATATTCATAAGAATTTCATTAAACTGGTTAGCAATATTTTCCCAATCATAGTACGCCTTTACATATTCGTATCCTTTTTCAGCAATATCTTTGCATAATTTATCATCATTCAAAAGCTTAACAATCAGTTCCACATAATCTTCCGGTGTTTTTGCAACCATAATCACTTCATCTGCGCCGTCAGCAAGCCCTTTAATTGTTAATTCGGAGGCAACACATGGTATTTTCATAGCTAATGCTTGTAATATTTTATTCTGCAATCCCGTGCCAATTTGCATTGGCGCGATAAACAATTTAGCCGACTTATAATAGTCGCGAACATCATCCGTCCAACCTTTAATAGTAATATAGTCAGATGAAAGAGATAAAACTTTACGTGAAGGCGAAGCGCCGGCAATAAGTACCTTTACATCATTCTTCTGCGCCAATAATTTCGGCAAGATTTTTTTAGCGATAAAAAACGAGGCATCAATATTCGGGGGATAACTTAAATTACCCGAAAAGAAAAGGTCATAAGTCTTTTCAGCCTCAATGTGGGTAAAGAAATTCAGATCGATTCCATTAGGAATTACCTTTACTTTTTCTCTGCCTTCAAAAGGAAGATAATTGCGATCTTCGTATGAAATAATGATATGTTTATTAAAATTTTCGAATACTGACTTCTCGTATTCTATCACTCTTTTATATTCAATATTCAGCAGCCATTTAAAAAATAAATTCGATTTACTAATTCGTCTCTCAATACCTTTAGAAATAATATCCACATAATCGATAATTTTAGGGATATTTGTTATCTCAGAGAGGTATTCGGCGGGGCGTATTAACTGACAAAAAATAACATCCGGTTTAAAGCTTTTAATAGCCTTATTAATTCTTTTTTTAATCCTTTGATTATAATAAAAGGCCACTTGAAAAGGGAGCTTGGAGAATAATTTACTAATTAGATTTAAGGCAATTTTCTGTTTAGGAAGAGGGACTACTTCAATGCCTGCGCATAATCTCATTAAAGGATTATCCTGAGGATTAAAATTTATATCTTCATCTATTGCAAATAAAAAAACATCATGTTTTTCTGACAAGTGTTTAATTTGATAGAAAGCACGCAGTTTATCTCCCTTATCGATTGGATAGGGTACTCTGGCGGTAAGGAAAAAGATTTTCATAATTGTGATTTAAAATATTGTTCCCGTTTCATATTAACTTTTTCTAATAAATAAGCCTCAATATCGCTTATAATGGTCTCTGTATTTAAGGCATCTACAATTCTTGAACTAACATCTCTCATATATGTTGTGCGAATATTAGTGTTATTAAATATGTTAATTATTTTATCGGCAAACTCCGCAGGTGAGTCTGCTATAAAAATATATTTTTTTATTTCCTCGTTAAATCCTTTTACCGCCAAACTAGTTGCCACAGTAGGAACACCAAGAGCTAAAGCCTCAATAATTTTATTCGGAGTTCCCGCTCCAAATCTAATTGGCGCTATATTTACTTCACTTATTAAATACTCAGTTCTTAAATCTTCCACAAACCCTTTAATAATCACATTTTCGCTTGCCATTTTTTTAACGTCTTCCGTCGGGTCTTTCCCAACTATATATAATTTTGCTTCTGGACACTTTTTTAATACTTTTGGAAATATTTCGTTAATAAAAAATATCACAGCATCTCGATTGGGGAAATAAGGCATGTTACCAGTAAAAATAATTCTATATTTTTCTGGTTTCGCATAACTATAATTAAATTCATCTTTATCTATTCCATTTACGAATAACTTAAAATTAGAGTCTATCTTTTTTCTTTCTAAATATTCTTTATCCACGTGCGAGCAAACAAAAGTAACATCAAATTTACTAGCAATATTCTCGTATTTTGACACTCTTTTTTTTTCAATATTAAAATATATCTTTTTCAATGGATTCTCCACAAATTCTAAAAAACGAGTTAAATACAATGAAACTGCATCTGTAAGATCGAGCACTTTAAGCGTATGAGGGCTAGATATGGCGGAATAATATTGAGCCGTTGTGAAAATATGAAAATATACTATATCATAATTATTTTCTTTTGTTAAAAAATTAATTTTTTCTTTCATTTTTTTATTTTGACGTGACAACACTTGCAACGGTAAATTAGAAAAAAAGAATTTCACGTACTTTATTAAAGATTTTATTATAGATATTTTTACAAAGTGTATTTTAATTCCCTTTTTGTCCAGTTCCTCTGCAAAAGTATAATCATTTTTATCTTTTATAAATGTAACAACAGTAATATCATTATTTCTGGATAAAATATTTATTATGTTATAAAGTCTTAATTTATCCCCCCGATATGGTGGGTACGGTATGCTGGGTGTTACGATTAATATCTTCATTTTATTTTTTTTTGTAAAGGAAATATAAAAAAAATTTATTTACATAATAATTTATGTAATATTGCGTATTAATTTTTTACTAGTTAGGAATTATGAACGTTTTACATATCAATAGTTACAATATAAAAGGGGGAGCAGAAACTGTATTTAATATAACAAGAAAGAACGAAAAAGTAGTCAATTATAGTGGTTTTGTTAGAACGGCTGGAAAAGAAAAACCGGATATTAATTTTTTATCTTGGGAAACAGATAATCCTTTAATAGGAGCAATAAATTATATTTATTCCATTCAAAATAAAAATAACCTAGATAAGTTTTTATCTGCAAATGATATTCATATAATTCATCTTCATGGATTCTTTTCATCCATATCTCCCTCTATTTTATCGACTATTAAGCATCACAAAAAAAGAAAAAATATTAAAGTAGTTCAGACTCTTCATGATTTCCATCTTTTATGTCCAAATGGAGGTCTATACAATTTTAATAAAAATATTATATGCGAAAAATGCATTAACAAAAAAGTTAAATACAGTATTTTTTTTAACAACTGCGACAGAAGAGGATTAATTTATTCTACTATCAAAGGCTTTAGAAGCTTAATAAGTAACAACTTATTACATCATGAAAAGATAGTCGATAAATTTATATGTCCCAGTAAGTTTATTCAAAATAAATTAATTGAATCTGGTGTTGACCCGAATAAATTAGAGTTAATAAGAAATCCTGTTATAATCACCGAAACCAAACCGCAAGGTACAAAAGACAATATAATATGCTATTTCGGCAGACTCTCTAAAGAAAAGAATCTTGATTTTCTAATCAATACATTTTCTTACTGGAAACAAATTACCTCCAACAATTTCAAATTATTCATAATCGGTAGCGGCGAAGAAAGAGAAAATTTATTAAATATTAGAAATAAGAGTAATTGTAAAGAAGAAATATTTTTTTTCAGTTATATGCCTTTTAATGAACTACTGAAAAAGCTAATTGATGTTAAATATTTTGCTTTAACTTCAAAATGCTATGAAGTAGCACCGATGTCCGTTATTGAAGCTCTCTCCATAAATATCTTACCTATTGTACCCAATATAGGTGGCATGAAAGAAAGCATTGAATTAATTAATAATATTGGAGCGGTATACGAAGCTGGAAATAAAGACTCATGGATCTCTGCTATTAATAATTTAGAGACTAATTATACCCATAAAATGTCTGAACTTTCAGAAAATAAAAACGAAATATTAAATAAGCTTAGCGTTCAGAATTACTTGAACAAAATTAGTAATTTGTATTATTCTCTAATGACTTGATTTTTGCTGAGCTTCGATATGTATTGTTATCGAGTAAATTAAAAAAGTATTAAAAACAAAATGAAGGAATGTCATAACCGGCACAAAAAAAGAAAATAAAATCACAAAAGTAAAAATCGAATACATTGCCACAGTATTTAAGGAAGGGGTTTTTCTCATTTTGTAATAAAAATGCGTAAAAAGAATTCCTATAAATAATGGAAATAAAAACAAACCAAAGACTCCGTAATCCCAATAATATACAAAGAACATAGTGTATGTATTATAATTGTTAGTTATCAGATGCGGAAATTCTGGGAGCCTTAGGTATTCAGCAATAATATGTTTCAATCCAGAAATTGCAAATATAAAATCAAAGGATAATAAACCATATGCAAAGTTTTCAATTTTATTTACTGCGTGTGAAAAATTTTCCAAATTCATAACAACATACATGTATGGTTCAGTAAAAAATGCGTACTTTACACTGAATTTCATATCGCTCAAATAATACAAATAATTAGCGATTGTTCCTGTCAACCTAATAAACGTCATGCCAAACATAATAC
Organism: Melioribacter sp.; assembly: GCF_049325435.1. NCBI lineage: Bacteria > Pseudomonadati > Ignavibacteriota > Ignavibacteria > Ignavibacteriales > Melioribacteraceae > Melioribacter > Melioribacter sp. The sequence continues at coordinate 179,681 of NZ_JBMOLD010000010.1, forward strand.
TAAAACCGACTATTGTTATTAATAACACATTGCGAAACCGTAGCATGTTAGTAAAATAATACATTGTGGCCATAATCATAATAATTGCAAAAGCGATATAGTAGCGTTGCAATAAAAATGCATATGTTAAAAAAGTAATAAGAAAAACCACTAATAAGATCAACTTTTTGTTTCTTTCCTTCCTTGTTATTATAAAATATAAATAGATAAAATAAATTATTGAAGGAAATGATTGGACAAATAACCCGAATCCAAAAATGCCCCAATCATTTCGGGCTACACCTGGATATTTTGTAAATAATGGTATATACCCTATTACCAATGCGGATATAATGTAAGATATAATATAAGCTGTGAACAGCAGTAAAATATATTTAAAAAGAAGATCTGTATTAAATGAATTTCTGCTAATAAATTGCCTTAATGTCATAATATTAGAAATGGGCTTACCTACATTAATTGTATACACGATAAAAAAACCAAGCAAAAAAGAAGCTATTGCAATAAGCAACATTAACCAACTAAATAAAGTCCAATCATTTTGATATCGACTAAATTTAAGTTCCGTTAACCCTATTGACAGGAGCCATATAATTATAAATAAACGCGCTGGCGCAAATACATCAGTATTTTTTTTAAACAATGATAAAAATAAGATTATGGTTATTCCGAAACATATAATTGATACTAGAGGCATACTATTTTAATTTATGGTATTCTATAATCTCTATGTAATAATACTTTTTTTTCTTCTTCAGACAGAAAAAAGTAAAAAATAATTACCCAGAATAATAATATTACAATTGGAACTGCAACAAACATACTAACATCTCTGAAAAACCAACATAAATACGCAATTATAATTGAAATCGACATAAAATATAAAATTTGTTTATCCTTAAAGTATTCTTTAGCATTTTCAAAGCAGTTTAAATAATAGATTACGCCGACAAATAAATTTGTAACAAGTGAAACAGAAGCAGCGCCCCAAACTCCATATTTTGGTATAACAAAATAATTTAACAAAAAATTTAGCAGCGTAGCTATAAGAACTGTATACATTCTAATTTTTTGTTTATTTGAAGTAGTTAGTAATAAGGCATATGTTTCTATAGAGAACCTTATTAAAAGTACAAAAGCAAAAATTCTTAGCACAAATATTGAATTTTCATAATTTTCACTACCATAGATAAATAAAATTATTTGCTCTGCATATACAAAAATTAAAATTGATATGGGAACGACTACTGCAATCAACACCTTATTCATCATTTTCCCTATCTTCTTCCACAAAGTATAATTTTCCCCATTTAGCCTTGATAACATTGGCATTAAAGTATTTACAATAATATCAGGTATTACCAAAGGCAGCATAATTAATTTATATGCCGCTTGATATATTCCAACCGACTCATCCCCTTTCCATATTGCCAGAAGTATTGTATCCAATTGAAAGAACAAGTTATTAAATATTAGAAATACACCAAAAACTACAATTTTGCTCTTGATCTCTTGAATCCCATTAAAATAAAACTTAAATGATACATCTTGCAGAATTTTTTTGCTATACAAAATTCCTACGAAAAAACCTATCATTCGTGAAAAAGCAAATATACAAGCAATTATTACTATATTAATTTTTAGAAGAACTAAAGGCAACACCAAAGAAATTAGCACTAAATTCATCGCCAAATTTATCTTGGTTTCGTATTCAAGAAGCTCAAATCCTTTATATAAAGCGGAGATATAGTTAGACAATGCGGAGAAAAAAGTATAAAAACTTAGAATAAATATCAGCAGTTTAGTTTCGTAACTGAAACTACCCAATATCATAACGAGCCACATTAATAACAAAGCCGTTACTGAGAAAATAGATTTTATCGAGAATATTTGTCGAAATAGCTTTAAGGCATTGTTTCTGTTGCGCGCTATCTCTGTTGTAAGTAAAATATCGAGTCCAAAATCCGCTATAATAATAAAATTTGCGGCTAATACCTGGGCAGAGGTAAATTGTCCAAATATTTTAGGGCCATAATACCGTGCGATTATCCAAAAAATAAAAACATTTACCGTTAATCGAGAAAGAATTGTTATTGTAGAGAATACTGAGTTTCTCCGAACTCTAACTATCTCATGCATTCTTTTTCCTATTTTTCATTATCATTCCCAAGTCGGCACTGATAGCTGCCCTAATAAAGTCATACTTCTGCGGTGCATAAATTTTCATCTTAGCAAAAAATTCTATGAGAAAAACAATGAAAAGCCCTAACATTAATGAAGATACAAAACTTACCGCCGCATAGATACTTCCCTTCGGTTTTGCTTTCCTGTCTGCAGGACCGGCTTTGTCGAGCACAAGCACGCTTGGCGTATTTCGCACTTCTTCAACTTTAGCCTGCTCGTACAGCGGTTGAATAAATTCTAATATTTTGTATTGAATTTCCAAATTCCTGTAAATTTTAAGATATTCATTGCCCAGTTCCGGCGCTTCCTTGAACGGAATTAATAATTTTACATCCTGCTGAGACTCGTCCTTACCCGTATTGAGCAAGTCGATCTTCTTTTTAAGCTCGTTCAATTCAATTTGAGTAGTATGCGCAAGAGGATGGTCGACGCCGTACATTTGCTTTACGACATTATATTCCACTTCCTTTCGATACATATCAAGATAAATACTCGACATTGACTTTACTGTGGCTTCAAGCTGTTCGGGTACCGCAATTACTCCGTATTTTTCTTGGAATTTCTGCATCTCCGTTTCGAGGTTTTTAATATCCTCCAGGTTTTGCAAATATCTTTTTTCAATAAACTCCCTGTTTGCTTTTGCATTCGTAACGCTCAGTTGCGTATTGATTTCATTAAGCTTTTCAACCATATAATTAGCAATATCCGCGGCTTTTTGCGGATCCTTGTCGTACACTGTAATCGTAAGATTGCCTTCGTCCTGGATTTCCAGATCGAGATTCGACTGCCATTCTTTGACTACTTTTTCGTAGTAGTCGTCTTCCATGTCGTATTCTTCGCGGAGCTTGAATTTTTTTATTATATCATCTGTTAAAGTAGCGCTTTTGAGAATCGCTATATACCGATCCGTTTCAGTGTTGCCGCCGGTCAATGCCGCCAAGCCTTTACTGGCTGAAAAGCCTTTTGCCAAACTCGACAATCCGGATAACGTAGACAACAAATCGTTTCTGTCCGCCGCTAATACCGAAGCTGTCGATTTATACCATTTTGGAGCGAGCAAAGCATAAACCGTTGCTCCTACTGTTATCGTAAAGACAAACCAGAATAAAAATTTTCTGTATTTTACCAGCACCGTTAAAAATTCTATAAACGTAGCGCCCACTACTTCCGTTTTTTGTTCGGTTGGTTGATTTTCTTGATTCATAATTCTTCCGTTAATTATTTAGTTACCTGCATAATTAATATTACGATTGTCGCTATGCTGCCGATTATGCTCAGCACATTGCCGGTTCTTTCCACGTAAAACCAGGTAGTTCTCGGAATTTCTTTCGGCACATAGATATAATCGCCCGGTTCTATTTTCAGTTTGTCGATTTCTTTTGTAACCCAATTTTTCTCTTTCCCTTTTATAACTACTATCTCATCTTCGTCTTTTGCAGTCTCTGCAAGTCCCCCGGCTTTTTCGATGTAATATTTATAATTCATATCGGGCGCATACTTAAAATAACCCGCTCGGGGCACCTGCCCGAAAACGTATACATATTCGAATTTGGACGGTATCAGAATAACGTCCCCGTCTTTTATTAAAAACTTACCTTCGTCGGAATCCGGATCGCTGATTTTTGTGAAATCGACAAGCGATTCGGCTCCCAGTATTCTCAATTGATTGTCGATATTAAAGAAGAGAGAATCTTCTTCCGTAATATTTGCAAGGCGCAGCATTTCCAACAGTTCTTTTTGCTGATGCAGACGCAGTTGCGTTTCCGGCTGCAGTAAATCGTTACGGTTTTCAACGAATTCCGGGGCGAGTTTATCCTTCCTCAAAATATTATCGGCAGTATAATTCCTCAATACTTCGGCTCTGTATAAATCGGCGTTTGGAGTAAATCCTCCCGCTCTTCGGATAACTTCGCTAACGGGCAAACCTTCGGCGGTTAAATAGACATAGCCCGGATTTTTCACTTCGCCAAGCACGAGAGTTTTATAATCGTGGCGTTTATTTTCCCCGGCAACTATTCTTATCCTGTCGCCTCTTTTTAGTTCAATGTTTTCGAAAATAGCGGTCCGAATAATTTCTTCCGACAAACCGTTTTCAGAGAGCCGATAGATTTCCGCTTTTTCTACATTTTCATATGCCTTGCTAACGCCTCCGGCGAACAATAGAGCGTCGGACAATCTGTCGCCTTCCACGAATTGAAATTTTGTCGGTTTGTTGACCGCGCCGGATATGTCGATAAAATCTTTCTCTTCGTCGTAATCCGGAAAAATTATAACGTCGTCGTTTCTCAGATACGGATTGTATCTAAAGTCGCCCGTCAGCCTGAATTTCAGCAAATCGATATTCAAGTTAGTTCCGTCAGAGCGCAAAAGTCTTATTCCTCGCAGAGGATAACTTTCCAACTGTTTCTTAACAACGTTGATAGTTTCGAGTTGGGTTAACGACGTAAGCGCTTGCTGCTGCGCTTCGATAAAAAGCGAAGTAACGAAATGATCGAGCCTTTGAACCGGAAATGCAGTAAAAGAACCCGTAACAATAAAATTACCGCCGACGGTAACTGTAATCGGCTGCGTCAATAACGGTGACTTGTCGTTTTTCGTAGTATTGAAATCGTTTAGTTGCGCGGATGTTACAGTAGATATAAAAAATATCAGAAGGAAGAGAAATCTCTTTTGTATTCTCATTTTCCAATGCCGGTTAATTTTAAAATATTTTTGGATATCGACCCAAAAAATAGAACATTTACCGCACCCAAACAAATATTTTCAAACCTAATTCGCCTTTAATATTTTTTCGTAAACGCTTATCAACTTTTCATAATGAAAAGTCCGGTTAAATTTATTTTTTGCCGTTTGAAGCGCCCGTTCGCACATCTTCTCATATTCCCTTTCTTCGAGAGCATAAGCCTTATATATCGAATCGGTCAGTGCGTTGATGTCGTTTGCTTTATATAAAAAACCGTTTTTTCCGTTTTCAACGATTTCGGGAATGCCACCCGCATCCGGCGCTATTACGGGTCTGCCTGAGGCAAAAGCTTCAATTACAGCGTACGGATTGTTTTCATAAACTCTCGACGCGATTATTACAAAATACGATTGAATAATTTTTTCTCTTATTTCGCCTCTGCCGATTCTTCCCAAAAATTTAACGTTGCTTTTAGCTGAATTTTTAAGAAGGATATATAAACTTCCTTCGCCTGCGATTTCCAGTTTTAGCCTACCCATTTCGCCAAACGCCTCGACCAAAACGTCCGTTCCTTTGGCATATTCGATTCTTCCGACATACAAAAAATTTTTTTTCGAAGGTTTTGTAATTCTGTTTTCAATGTTATCCGTAAAATTGTATAAAACATCCGCCCTGTTTTCTATTTCGGGAAATATGTTTAGAAATTTCTTTCTTGTAAAAAAGCTTACAAAAAGAAAATAATCGAAATATTTTCTGAAATTAAGAAACGCGTCTCTGAAGTAACCGTCAACTGCCAGCAAAATACTCCTGAACAGACCTCTTGCCGAGCAGTTGTACAATATGCAGTTATAATATTTGCCCCCGGCGCATTTTTCGCATACGCCGTGTTTCCTGTTATAAAATTCCCATACCGGACATAAATATTTGAAACCGTGTATTGTTGCTACTATTGGAATTTTGTTTTTCTTTAATACTGGCAATATCGAGAATGTAAGTCCGCCGTTGATATTATGAATGTGGGCTATATCGGGTTTGATTTTTTCGATTACCCGTTGCAGCGCGGAAGCCGATTTAATTGAATAAAAAGAGTCGAGCGTTTTTAATAATCTTTTTCCGGGACGAGACGGGAAATATTTTAAGTATTCCGATTCGTAATTTTCAGGCGATTTCAAACCGAAGGGTATTACGGTATGACCATATTCTGCAAGTAATTTTTCAGTGGACAAGAACAGGGTTTCCACTCCTCCGCAATGGTAATAGTTTTTATTGCAGAGTAAAATTTTCATCTATTAAGAAATAAATTAATCCGATCCGTACTGCGTTTTATAATACTTTTGATACTCGCCGGAAATCACGCGTTCCCACCACGATTTATTTTCCACGTACCAATCGATAGTGTTATCGAGCGCCGTTTCGAACTCGATTTCAGGTTTCCAGCCGAGCTCGTTTTGAATTTTTGACGAGTCGATAGCATAACGGCGGTCGTGGCCAGGTCTGTCTTTCACATATTCAATCAGGTCTTCGGACTTATTCAATTTTTTCAGTATAAGTTTTACTATTTCGATATTCTTCATTTCCCTGCTAGCGCCGATATTATATACTTCTCCCGGCTTGCCTTTTTCAAAAACCAATTCCACCGCTCTGTTATGGTCAGCCACATGAATCCAGTCCCGCACGTTTAAGCCGTCGCCGTAAACGGGAAGTTTTTTATTGTTGAGCGCGTTGATAATCATTAACGGTATCAACTTTTCCGGAAATTGGTAGGGTCCGTAATTATTCGAACATCTTGTAATTACCACAGGAAGTCCGTAAGTATGATGAAATGCGAGAGCCATCATATCCGCAGCGGCTTTACTCGACGAGTACGGACTGTTGGGCGACAGAGGCGTCGATTCGGTAAACAATCCCTCGGGTCCCAGACTGCCGTAAACTTCGTCCGTCGAGACCTGCAAAAATTTTTCCGCTCCGTGCCGCCGCGCCGCTTCGAGCAATACGTTCGCGCCAATAACGTTTGTTCTGAAAAAAACTTCCGAACCCAGTATGCTTCTGTCGACGTGCGATTCGGCGGCAAAATTGATAACATACTTTATATTGTATTTGGCAAACAGATAATCGACCAGTTCCCTGTTAGCGATATCGCCTTTAACGAATGAATAATTCTTATAGCTTTCTACCGGTTTCAGATTTTCCAGATTGCCGGCATAAGTCAATTTATCGAGATTTACGACGAACCAGTCGTCGTGTTGCGGCAGCAGGTTGTTGATGAAATTGCTTCCGATAAATCCCGCGCCGCCCGTAATAAGAATTGATTTTTGACTCATAATTTTACCCTCTCAATAAGAAAAAAAGCCGAGATAAATTCCCGTTTGAATAAAGAATGTGTTTGAATTTAAGTCCGAAGGCGCGCCTTCGATTTTTTTTCCGTTGTTAATTTCCCAATCGCCTCCGAAAGTAAAGGAATATCCCCCGCCTATTCTGAAGGCAATAAACCGATTGAGAGGAATATCGAAATTGACTGTGGGGGCAAACAGATAAGAAGTTTTGGTCAATTTATCGCTTACCTCGCGAGTCATGACATTGCTTGAGGTTTTTTGCCACAAATTTTCCCACGTATAATTCATGCTCGACTGGTAAATTTCTATTTCACTCGACGCTATTCCGATAATACCTCCGAAAGAAACAGCAACCCGGTGAATTGAGGGAAGCGTATATTCAACCGTCAATCCTCCCAAGCCGTAGCCGTATTTAACTTCCTTATCGAATTCGCCTACTCTTCCGGAAGAGCTGATAGATCCGCTCAGTCCGATACCGCCGATTCGCAGATTTTCGACAAACATAATATAAGCATAGCCGCTTCCGCCCCAGGCAATCATTCCGTTTTCGGATAAGCCGCTCAATCCGGCGTTCTTTATTTGTTCGTTAACGGGATCGACGTTGGGGAATAAATAGACCGGATTAACGCCGCCGGCTAATCCGAAACGGGCGACCCATCCTACCTCGGCATTCTCCTGGGCATATATTACGGAGATCGACACAATCATTAAAACCAATAGTCTTTTCATATTATTCTTTCCGAATTGTTTGTGGCAAAATAAGAAATTATCGAATAAACTTAAAAGCGGCGGGATACTAATATTTTTTACGGCTATGGATTGATACAGAATTTATTAATAGCCGGCGGTAATATTATTGAATAATATAAGATGATTTTTATAAATACATTATATAAAAAAGGCCGGACTGATTTTAATAGATTCTCTCGTCACCACAACAAGGATAATCAAATCCGGCCCGTTTTTATTTTAGTCCATTATTTTTCTTAAGAACGAAGACGAGTCTTCATCGTCGTTGCTATTGTTATCTTTGTAGTCGTTTTTGTTTTTTGTTTTGAATCCGGATTGAATTTCTTCCATTTCCGTTTCGGGAAAGAGTTTCATATCTCCGCGGACACGGGAAATTGTCGGTATGTTCAGATCCTGCTCGTCAATATTTGTTTCGTTCAAAATTATTTTTTCTTTTGAAAATCCGCCGAACGAAGGCACGGACTTTTTGTCTTTGCCCGAGCTTTTACCTTCCTTTCTAAAACTGCCAATCCCGTTAGTATCGAGGTCGTCGCCGAAGCCGGTGGCAATAACCGTATATGAAATATAGTCGTTCATATCTTCTTTGTTGACAATGCCGAAAATTACGTTGGCTTCTTCGCCGGCTGCTTCGAAGATAATATTATTTCCGGCTTCGACTTCCTGCATTGTCATATTCGACGAGCCCGACACATTAAGCAGAATATTTTTTGCGCCTTTTATGGAAACGCCTTCCAGGAGCGGCGACGAAATTGCTTTTTGAGCCGCTTCGACCGCGCGATTTTCGCCGCTTGCAATTCCGCATCCCATCAATGCATGACCGCTGTCGCGCATAACGGTTCTTACGTCGGCAAAGTCGACATTGATAATTCCGGTCATTGTAATAATGTCGGCAATGCCGCGCGTGGCTTCGTAGAGAATTTCATTGGGTTTATCGAACGCGGCGCGAGCCGCTGTGGCTGTGTCGATAATACTGAGTATTCTGCTATTGGGAATAACAATGAGACTGTCAACGTATTGTTTCAATTCTTTAATGCCTTCTTCGGCGTTTTTCATCCTCTTTTTGCCTTCCCAGCTGAAAGGTTTCGTTACAATGCCAACGACGAGAGCGCCGAGACTTTTGGCTATCGAAGCCACAATGGGAGCTCCGCCTGTGCCTGTGCCGCCGCCCATTCCCGCCGTTACGAATACCATATCGCTTCCGTCGAGAATGCGCGTAATTTTTTCCCGATCTTCTTCGGCGGCTTTTTTGCCAACGTTGGGATCGGCTCCGGCGCCGAGTCCGCGCGTTACGTTTGTGCCGATTTGAATTTTATGATGAGCGGAACTGTTCTGAAGAACCTGAGCGTCGGTATTAATTGCCACGAATTCGACTCCGGTCAAACCGCGGTGAATCATACTGTCGATTGCATTGCAGCCGCCGCCGCCGATTCCGACTACTTTCAGAACAGCCGATAAATTCTGTGTATCTTCCCTGTCGAGAGTTACAAATTTGAGTCTTTCTTTTCTTCCGTCGGTATAGTCAGTCATATTTCCTCCTTGTTGTGGTAGATTTATAAATTCTCAAAAAACTCTTGTATTTTTTTGAACAGATTTATTTTAATCGGTTTCTTTTCTTTTTTAATATCTTTTGCGTCGGAAAATTCGGTAACCGATTTGCCCGGCATTCCTTTAATTAATCCCGCCGCAGTTGCAAATTCGGGGCTTTCGATTTCACCGGAGAGTCCCGTGCCCAATTCGAGCGGCACTCCGATTCTGGCGGGCAGCCCGAAAACTTCTTCAGCCAGTTCAGTGCATCCTCTCAAAAGCGAACCTCCGCCTGTAAGCACGACGCCCGCCTTAATTTTATTTTTCAATCCAGCCTGGCGCAATTCATTATCGATAAGCATAAAAAGTTCGCGCATTCTTACGCTTATTATTTGGGTCAACAGCGTCAAAGGAATTTTAATATTGCCCCGCGCTCCTACGCCTTTTATATAAATATCCTCGTCTTTAATAATTGCGCTTTCCAGGGCATAGCCGTATTCTTTTTTCAATTTTTCGGCGTCGGCAGTAACAATGCCGAGAGTTTCCCGAATGTCGTTGGTAACCTGGTTGCCCGCCACTCCGATTACTTTCGTATGTTTTATCGATTTGTGATGAAAAACTGCGATGTCGGTTGTGCCGCCGCCGATATCGATTAACAGAACGCCGAGGTCTTTTTCGTTTTCCTCCAGCACCGACAAACTCGAAGCAATCGGCTGAAGAATCAGTTCTTTAATCTTATAACCGGCTCGTTCTACCGATTTTTTAATGTTTTGAATAGCCGGTACCGAAGCCAAGACCACATGATTAACCGCTTCGAGCCTCGCGCCGCACATTCCGATCGGGTCTTCGATGCCTCCCTGATAGTCGACAAAAAATTCTTCCGGTATAATGTGAAGTATTTGTCTGTCGGACGGAATTCTTATTGTATGTACGTCCGACTTGAGACGGTTCAGGTCTTCTTCGGTAATTTCCCTTTCGGGATTGTTGATCGTTACATAGTTTCGGTGTCTCAGACTCGTCACATGCTCGCCTGCGACGCCCACATTAATTTCTTCGACGCTCAAACCGGCTCTGTTTATTGCGATGTTCATTGCCTCGCTTATTGCCTCGGCAGTCTTGGATATATTCGCAACGAGACCGCGATTCAATCCTTCCGAGGGAGCCACGCCGAATCCTAGTATGTTAATATTGTCCTCCGCGTGTTCGGCAATTACTGCGCAAACTTTCGTAGTCCCCAGATCGAGTCCGGCTATAATATTTCTTTTCATGTTTGATCTTCTCCCGATATTAAACTATCTGCGGCAAAGCCGAAATAAATATGTTTGTTATACCTCAAATCGACATACTCAATTAAATTATTAGCTTCTTTCCCTTTCAGATAATTCCAAAGCGCATTGAAATAAACTATTTTTCTCGCTTCGTCGCGCCTGCCAAAAACGACAGGATAATCGAACAGAGAAAAAGTCATTACCACATCTCCCCCGTTTCTCATATCGATAACCGAAATGTTGCTGTATAACTCGGGGTTGACGAGTTTTATCCCGCTCAAAATTTTTGAGGCGGTCGCTATGTCGTTATTTTTCTTCAAACTTATAAACGGTTTAATTTCTCCATCCAGATAAGGATTTGTAATAACAGGATAATCGACGCGTTCCGTTCCTTCCAATAACGGCACCGGTTCAAGATTGTCGGTAATCAGGAAATGCTTTTGATTATCGATTAATACGGCGTCGAATTTTTTTTCATGCAGTATAACCGTAACTTTCCCGTTATTTGCAAAACTTACATCCGCATATTTTACGTATGGATGCTTTTCCATCCGGTCTTTGATAACCTGCAGAGTCAGTTTTCCGTAATTTTTTCTCTCCAGCAAATTTGCAAAGTCCAAGTACTTTTCTTTTGAAAGATGATTGTTGCCTTCCAGCGTAATCAAATCAATTTTGTAATTTTCTTTTTCTAGAGTAGCCGCGAAATATCCGATAATCGAAATCAGCAGCGCCAAGAATACTATACCCGCTATGTATCCTTTGTTTTTCATTTATTTTCAGATTTTAAGTAGTCGACAAACTTTTCTCCGTATTTCCAGATGTCGCCCGCGCCGAGTGTAATTATTATGTCGCCTTTTTTATAAATCGATTTGAGCAGTTCGGGTATCTTATTTTTATCGGGTTCGTAAATCACGTTTTTATGGCCGAATTTTTTGGCTGCCTCGGCAATCATCTGTCCGGAGACTCCTTCGATCGGTTTTTCTCTTGCCGGGTAAACGTCGGTGCAAATAAAAACGTCGGAATTAAGAAACGAGCGTCCGAATTCCAGATAAAAATCGCGCGTTCTCGAATAAAGGTGCGGCTGAAACACTGCTATCAGTCTTCTTTTCCAACCTTTGCGGATGCCGTCCAGAGTTACGTTTATTTCCGTCGGATGATGTCCGTAATCGTCTATAACCATAACATCGTTGTCGTACTTTTTCTCGAAGCGGCGGTATACACCTGTAAACTCGCCCAGAGCTTTTTTAATCGTATCAAACGGCACTCCGAGTTCCTTTGCAATCGTAACTGCCACAAGCGAATTTTTTATGTTGTGGACGCCCGGCACGTTAAGTTTAATCCTTCCGAGTATTTCTTCTTTATAAACGACCGTATATTCTGACGAATTTTCTTTATGAGTAATATCGACCGCTTGCACGTCGGCTTGAGGCGAGAGTCCGTACGTAAAAATTTTCTTTTTAATCAAAGGTATAATGTCCTGCAGCGCCGGTTCGTCGAGGCAAAGCACGACAAAGCCGAAGAACGGCACTTTGTTGGCAAATTCTACAAACGCCGATTTAATGTCGTCCAGGTCTTTATAAGTATCGAGGTGTTCCTTTTCGAGCGTGGTAATTGCCGCAATGACAGGAGTCAACATCAAAAAAGTTCTGTCGAATTCGTCGGCTTCGACTACAATGTAATCGCCGTTTCCCAGACGAGCGTTCGTGCCGCCCAGCCCGCTCAACTTTCCGCCTACGATTATTGTGGGATCGATGCCCGCTTCAGTCAATACCAGTCCCACCATTGACGTAGTAGTCGTTTTACCGTGAGTGCCCGCAATACCGATACCGTATTTCATTCTCATACATTCGGCAAGCATTTCCGAACGTTTTATCACTGGAATCTTTTTTTCGATAGCGGCGCTTACTTCCGGATTATCTTTATTCACAGCCGAAGAATAAACCACTACGTCGGCTCCTTCGATATTAGCCGGATCGTGGCCTTCGTAAATTTTTATTCCGAGAGATTCAAGTCTATCCGTAATTTCCGTCTTGTTCAAGTCGGAACCCGTAATATTGAACCCTTGATTCAATAAGATTTCCGCAATTCCGCTCATGCCGATTCCGCCTATGCCCACGAAGTGAACGTTTTTTACAGTTTTCATCATCATAAAAATCGACTCCTTAATTGATTTGTTCCGCCATGCCGATTGCCTTTTGAGCAATAACGGAGGCGGCTTCCGGTTTTGAGAATGTTTTTATCGCATCGGATAATTTTTTAAGCTTTTCGTCGTCGTTGATTAATTCGATTAATTTGTTTTTCAATTCCGACGACAAATTTTTGTCTTCGATTAAAACCGCCGCATTCGACTCAGCCAGGGCAAGAGCGTTGAAATACTGATGATTGGCGGCAACATTCGGAGACGGCACCAGTACAGCCGCTTTACCGAGAGCGGAAATTTCGGCAATGGTTGTAGCTCCGGCTCTTGCAATTACAAGATCGGAAGCCGAATATGCCGCCCGCATATCCTCGATAAACGGCATTGTTTTTATTTTTTCCGTATCATATTTTTTGTACGCGTCATAGTAGAGCTTTCCCGTCTGCCATATTAACTGCAAGTCTTCCTTTTCAAACAAATCCACAATTCGAGCCGCCGATTCGTTTAAAGATCTGGCTCCCAGGCTGCCTCCCAAAATCAGTACGGTTTTTTTAGCCGGGTCCAGTCCGAATTTTTTAGCGGCTTCATTTTTATCTATTAGCGACAAATCAATCCGCACGGGATTTCCCGTAACATAAATTTTGTCCTTAAAACGGAAATACTTCTTACTTTCCTCAAACGCTACGTGAATTTCGTTTGCCTTTCTTTCTAGCAGTCTATTAGCGATTCCCGGATAGCTGTTCTGTTCGAGCAATATAATTTTTGAGCCGATTACCGAAGCGGCCCATACTACGGGACCCGATACATAAGCGCCGCATCCGACGGCGACGCGGGGTTTAAACCGCATCATAAAGAACAGAGACTGAAATGCGGAGGCAATAAGTTTAACCGGGAACAACAGATTTCTTAAATCGAACTTCCGATAGAATCCGCTTATCCATATATTTTTGAATTCAAACCCGTATTGCGGAACCACGCGCGATTCGATTTTATCTTTGTTTCCGAAAAAGACAATTTCGGATTCGGGATGTAATTTCTTAATATACTGAGCTACGGCAATAGCAGGATAAAGATGACCGCCAGTGCCGCCGGCGGCAAATACAAAGCGATATGGATTCGAATTCTTCATCCTACCTGAGCCAGTTTTAATTTTTCCGTCTGCATAGTTTGATATGCCACATTAATTATAATTCCTATCGACACGCCCATAAAAACCACCGACGTACCGCCGAAGCTGATGAAAGGAAGCGTAATACCGGTAGTGGGAAAGAGTCCCGTTACGACGGCGGCGTTAATGAATGCGCTTACCAGAATATTGAAACCGAGTCCGAAGACGAGCAGCTGACCGAATTTATCCTGAGCTTTTTTCGCAATAATAAGACAAATGACAAAAAGCGCGAGATAAGTGAATAAAATTAACGCGGTGCCGATAAAACCGGTTTCCTCGCCGATAATCGAAAAGATAAAATCGCCGTACGATTCCGGCAAAAAGAGGTCGCTCTGCCTGCTGTGTCCGAAGCCCAATCCTTTCAAACCTCCGCTGCCCAGAGCGATTTTTGCCTGAGTTACCTGAATATTAATATCGCTTCCGGTCATAAGACTGTTTATATAGTCAAAAAGTCGCTCGCGTGAATGTTTATAGAGCATTACAGCCGAACCCACAAAGAAAATTCCGACGGACAGAATTCCGGAAATATGTCTGAGACTCGCTCCTCCCACGTAAAGCAGTACGAACGAAGTAAAAGCAATTATCAAACTTGTGCTTACGTTCGGCTGAAGAATGATCAATCCGCATACGAGACCGATCCAAACAAGGGCATATGCAAAACCTTTCTTGAAGTCGGCAATCAATTCTCCTTTCCTTTCGATCAGAGCAGACAAATGAATTATCAAAAGAATCTTAACCGCTTCGGAAGGTTGAAAACTAAGCAGTCCCAGGTCGAGCCACCTTGCGGCTCCTTTTACTTTAGGGGCAAAAATCAAAGTGGCAATCAGCAGAACGAGACCCGATATCATCATATATTTACTGTATTTACGAAAAAGGTCATACGGAGTTAATGCAAACGCCGCAATAGCGAACAGAGCCAGAACAACTTTTAAGATGTGCGACTTGAACATCGAGTAGTAATCGTTATATCTGGTCATGCTGTATGTGCCGCTGGCGGTAAATACCATAATGGCTCCCAGCAGTACGAGAGCTATAACAAGAATGATCAATATTTTTAAGAGTGTCTTCATTTATTTTAAGTTATTAACCGCTTCTTTAAAAACTTTTCCTCTGTGTCCGTAATTGTCGAACATATCGAAGCTGGCGCACGCCGGCGACAAAAGGACTACCGACCCCGGTTTGGCTTCTTTTCTTGCCGAAAGAACGCAGCTTTCCAATGATTGTTTATATTCGGTAGGAACAATATCCTTGAAAAAATCATAAACTTTGTTTGCCGAAGAACCGATAGCATATATTTTTTTAACTTTTCGAGCTACGAGCTCTTTGATTTTATTGTAATCGTTGCCTTTGTCCTTGCCCCCCAGAATCAAATAAATCGGTTTTTCAAAACTGTTGAGCGCATACCAGACAGAATCGACATTAGTAGCTTTCGAATCGTTGTAATATTCAACGCCGGCAAGTTCACGGACAAATTCGATACGGTGTTCCACGCCGCGAAACGACGAAAACGCGCTTTTAATTTTCTTGTTAGGTATACCGAGTTTTTTTGCCACGGTCAAAACAGCGAGCGCATTCGAAACGTTGTGGGGACCTTTAATAAACAAATCCGAGACGGCGCAAACCGTCTCCTTGGTCTGATCCGAAAAAATCATATTTCCTTCTTTTACATAAGAACCTTTGAGCATTTCTTTTTGAAGCGAGAACCCGTATTTATTTACATCCGCAGCAGGCATAAAATCGATAACATTCCGATCGTCGGAGTTGTAAATCAAAACATCGTTGGCAGTTTGATTTTTGAGAATATTCATTTTCGAGCGGGCGTAGAGCGCAAAGTCGTTGTTATATCTGTCCAGATGATCGGGAGTAATATTCAAGACAACTGCGAAATCGGGCTTGAAATATTTAATAAAATCGAGTTGGAAACTCGACGCCTCCAGAACTACGTAATCGTTTTCCCCTATCTCAGTAACGACATCGGAAAAAGGAGTTCCTATATTGCCGGCGGAGAATGTATTGAAGCCGCTCTGTTTCAATGTAAAGTTCATTAACGAAGTCGTAGTGGTTTTTCCGTTGGTTCCGGTAATTGCAATTGTTTTACCTTTATTGAACCAGCTTGCAAATTCGAATTCGCTGTATATTTCAATGCCTTTATCTTTTGCTTCTGCCAGAATACCCGAAAACGACGGGACTCCGGGACTCGTTACAATAAAATCGCAGTCGAATACCTTTTCGGAATGTTTGTCGGTTTCATAAGGAATATTTTCATTTTCCAGAACGGAAATCCATTTAAAAACCGACTGCCTGCTTGCGGAATCGCTAACGAAAGGCAAAGCGCCCATTTTTTTTGCAAGCTTTGCCGCAGCAATTCCGCTGTCTGCCGCGCCGATTATCGATATTTTTTTCCCTTTAATATCCATTACCTTATCTTGAACGAAGTTAAACTTATAATAGCCAGTATGATCGTTATTATATAGAAACGAACTACTATTTTGGGTTCCGCCCAATTCAATTGCTCGAAATGATGATGGATAGGAGCCATTTTGAAAACGCGTCTTCCTTCGCCGTATTTTCTTTTAGTGTACTTGAAATAAAGCCTTTGAATAATTACCGACAGTGTTTCGGCAAAATAGATACCTCCGAGAATCGGTATCAACAAATCTTTCTTAATTACAATCATCATCACACCGAAAGCGCCGCCCAGAGCGAGCGAACCGGTGTCTCCCATAAATACGTCGGCCGGATAAAAATTATACCATAAGAACCCGAGTCCCGCGCCTATTAGAGCGGCGATAAATACTGTTAATTCTCCGCTGCCGGGCAGGTACATTATATTGAGATAATCCGCATAAATAACATTGCCCGTCACGTAAGCGAGTATTGCAAGCGCAAGCATTACAATAATCATCGTGCCGATTGCCAGTCCGTCGAGTCCGTCCGTTAAATTCACCGCATTTGAAGTTGCCGTTATTATAAAAACGACCCACGGAATGTAGAGATAGGAAAAATCCCAATTCAGATTTTTAAAAAACGGCAAAGTAGTTTGAGTATTATACTGCGCAAATTCCGGCAGGTAATAGACCGCCGTCCCCACCACCAAGCCGACAAAAATTTGTCCCATTAATTTGTACCGCGCAATCAGACCGGTCGGCAATTTTCTTACAACCTTCAGATAATCGTCAAGAAAACCGATAAAACCGAGAACAATAGTCGCAAATAGTACGAGCAGTATAAACCTGCTTTTGATATCGCTCCATAATAAAACCGGCACAATTACCGATAGCAGAATAATTATTCCGCCCATCGTCGGCGTGCCCGCTTTCTTTTTATGAGTCTTCGGACCGTCGTCTCTTATCGGCTGATCGATCTGACTCTCTTTTAATTTTCTAATAATTTTCGGGGCTATCATAAACGACATAACAAGAGCCGTAATTGCCGACAAGGCGGATCTGAACGATAAAAACCGGAAGACGTCGAAGCCCGGCGGATTAAAAATTTCGTTTATGTAATCGAATAAATAATAAAACATTATTCAAATCTCTCTTTTATGATTTTCACAAATTCTTCCATCGCCATACCCCTCGAGCCTTTTACGAGGATTACAGAGTTTTTTAGTTCTTCGTACTTAAGGTAAAGCGACAATTCTTCCCGATTTTTGAAGTGTATGGTTTTAATTCCTTTCTTCTTCAATTCGTTGCCTGCGTATTTCATGTAGTTGCCGATCGTTAACACATAAAGATTTTTGTCGGGTTTGAATATTTCCGCAAGTTCTTTGTGTATTTTAGCCGATTGTTTTCCGAGTTCATAAATGTCGCCGAGTATAAATATTTTTTTCTTGTATCCCTTGATTTTCTTTACGAGTTTATAAGCTGCGTCGACCGAAGCGGGACTCGAATTGTAAGTGTCGTCTATCAGAAACACGCCGGGTAATTTAATCGCGTTTAGTCTCCCTTTAGCTGCGATAAGATTTTTCGACGCTTTATCGAGCTCTCTCGCACCGACGCCCGCATTCAATGCGACTGCGGCGGCCGAAAGGAAATTAATCGCATTAGCTTCGCCGTATAACGACAGAACAAACTCCCGGTCTGTCTTTTTGTAACTAATTCTAAGTCGGGTCCTGCCGTCTTCTTCATATCCCGTAATCTTTCCTTTAACCGTCGGTCTGTTTCTAAATCCGTACGTAATCACATTCCTGAAATTTTCTTTATACTTTTTTAGTATCGGATCGTCGTAGTTGATAAAAACGGTTCCGCCTTTTCGATCGGCGGCATTCAAAAGAGCCGATTTTTCCCGGAAGACCATCTCCCTGCTTTTCAAGAATTCGATATGCGAATCGCCTATGTTCGTTATCAATGCAAAATCGGGTTCGGCAATATTAGCCGTATATTCGATTTCTCCGAAATGATTTGTGCCGTGTTCCAATACGACGAATTCGGTCTTTTCGTCGGCCGACAAAAGAGTAAGCGGCACGCCGATATGATTGTTATTGTTTGCTTCGGTTTTAACGATTACAAATTTCTCGGAAAGAATCGAAGCCAGAATATCTTTGGTCGTAGTTTTTCCGTTACTGCCCGTAATCGAAATTATCCGCGCATTGAGTTTTTTCCGCCATATATGCGCAATTTCGCCCAAGGCTTTTACGGTATCAGGAACCGCGATTATCGCGATGCGATAAGTATCGAAGTCTTTCGATTCGAATATCTTTTTCAGTTTTCTTTTGTTTACGACGAGCGCGTCTGCTCCTTTTTTAACTGCTTCTCCGATAAAATCGTGCCCGTCGAATTTCTCGCCTTGAATAGCGACGTAAACGCACCTGCCCTTAATTTTCCTGGTGTCGATCGAAACGGCATTTTCCGGTTTATAATAGTCCGGATTATAGATTTCCGCGCCGTTAAGCTCGAACAAATCCTCCAACGATATTTTTATTTTTCCGCTCATAGATTTAAGTATTTAACAGCAGTTTCTTTATCGGAGAAATGTGTTCTTACTCCGTTTATTTCCTGATAATTCTCGTGACCTTTTCCTGCAATCAGAATTACGGCATCCTTTTCGGACATTTGTATTGCTTTCTTAATTGCTTCTTCGCGGTTTTCAATGACCGTATAATTGTCTTTTTTAATGCCTTGAACAATTTCGTCAATAATGGCGGAAGGATTTTCGGTACGGGGATTATCCGAAGTAACAAAAACCTTGTCGCTCATTTCGGAAGCAATTCTGCCCATTATCGGTCGCTTGGATCTGTCGCGGTCGCCTCCGCATCCGAACACCGTATAGACCGGACGTGAATTGCCGACGATATTTCTAACGGCTTTTAACGCCTGCATAAGTGAATCGGCGGTGTGCGCGTAGTCGATTATAATTTTCTTTTCGCCTCCGGAAACAACTTCGAACCTTCCCGGAACCTGCGGCGAATTTTTGATGGCTCTTATAACCTCGTCTGCGTCGATCGATTCCAGCAGACCCACGGCAAAAGCTGCCGTTGCATTATAAGCGTTAAAATGACCGATTAATTTTGTGTGTAACTTGTACTCTTTGTTTTTATATACGACGACGAAATCGGTCCCTTCGAGCGAATAGGTTATTTCCTTTATTCTGAAATCGGCTTTTTCCGACGCGCCGTATTTTACCACTTTTGCTTTTGTGCCTCGAACTAATTCATTTGCATTCGGGTCGTCCGCGTTTATTACAGCGGCTGCATTTTCGGGCAGCATGTCGAACAATATTTTTTTCGCTTTGAGATAGTTATCAAAGGTCAGATGATAGTCCATATGATCCGAAGTAATATTCGTAAATATGGCGTAATCGAAATCGAGATAATCGGCGCGATGCAGATCCAAAGCATGCGACGAAACTTCCATCGAACAATAACGACAGCCGGCTTTTACCATCCTGTCGAGGAGAAAATTAATTTCATGAGACTGCGGAGTGGTGAGCATAGTCTTCAACTCTTCGTCTCCGATATAATTCGCAATGGTTCCGATCAAGCCTGCTTTGCGCCCTGTATATTCAAAAAGCGATTTAAGAAAAAAAGCCGTCGTGGTTTTTCCTTTGGTGCCCGTTACTCCGACCAATTTAATTTTTTTGGAAGGGCTGCCGAAAAATCTGTCGGAAAATTCAGCCAGAGCTTTTCTGCTGTCTTCAACCACTATTTTGACGGCAGAGTAATGCTCGAAAATTTGATCGGGCAATGCGGCGGGATTTTGGAGAACCACAGCCCTGACGCCTTTATTCAATGCGTCCTGAATAAATTTATGACCGTCGGTTTTAAAGCCTTCGATTGCAAAGAAGAGAGAATTTTCATTCACATTCCGGGAATCGATCGAAATATTCGTTATTTCTTTTTCTTCGGCGTTTCCCGTCACCTGCTTCACACGCACGTTATTTAACAGTTCGTTTAATTTCATTTCAGTTGAGATTCAATACTTTCTTATTAATGTTCAATTGACATTTGACGGTGCAAATTGTGCCGGCGGTAAGTTTAACGCCGGGTTCTATACTTTGCGACACTACTTTTCCGCTGCCGCTAATTTTATATTTGACGCTGAGTTCGTTTAATATTACGATTGCATCGCGTAAATTCATATTTCTTAAATCGGGCATAACGCCTTTTTGAACGTTCTGTTTGACCGGCTTTTCGGGAAGCATCTTTTTCTCGTTAGTCGGATTAAAAAACTTATCATAATTATTTTCTTTGGCGTTGATATCTTCGGCAATCAGTTCTTCTATCAATTTCTTTTTCCTTACGATTTTCTTTCTTACGGGAGCCAGATTCAAATCGTACTCAATCAACCGTTGGGCGACGTTTTTAAATACCGGAGCGGCAACCAAACCGCCGTATCTGGCAATCTCCGGCGAGTCGATCAAGATCAGGCATACAATCTGAGGATTATCCGCGGGCAAATAACCGATGAACGACGAATTGTATTTGCCTTTAACGTACCTGCCTTCGACCAATTTTTGCGACGTGCCCGTTTTGCCGCCCGCATGAACATAATCGAGCTGAGCCGCCGTAGCAGTGCCGTTTTCCACTACGCCCACCATCATTTTCTTTATTTTATCGGACACTTCTTTATCAATCACTCTTCTGATTCTTTTCGGGTCGGCGGAGCTGAGGATTTCGCCATTTGCATCCGTAATCTTTTCGACCACATAAGGTTTGTATAGAATCCCGCCGTTTACAAGAGCGCTGAAAGCGGTAATCATTTGCAATGGAGTTACGGAAAATTCATATCCGAACGACATAAAAGCTTTTGAGAGTTTCGAAAAATTTTTCGGTTTTTTCAAATAACCTTCGGCTTCGCCCGAAATTTCGATGTGCGTCGGATTGCCGAATCCGAAATTTCGCAGATACCTGTAAAACAGTTCGTCCGATATTCGTGTGGATAATTTAGCCATAGCGACATTGCTCGATTGTTCGAGCACTTCTCTCACTGTGAGGATATCGTGAGGATGGGTGTCGGTTATTCTCGTTTTGTGAAAAATAATCTTTCCCCCTTCTACGTCGATCGGTTCGTTTTCTTCAGCAAGCTTTTCATTAAACAACATCGAAAGAATAAAAGGCTTTATCGTCGATCCCGGTTCGTAAGTATCTGTGAGCGCCCGGTTTCTCCTTTCCGAAGCGGTAAAAAGATTGTAATTGGCGGGATCGAAGTCCGGTATGTTAGCCAGCGCAAGTATGGCGCCGCTATTAGGATCCATTATTATACCCACGCCCGAATTGCCGTTGTATTTCTTAACTCCGGCGGCAAGTTCTTCCTGCAATATTTTCTGATAAGTTTTATTGATTGTCAGAACCACATTATTCCCGGGCGCCGGCGGAACAGAATGTTTTTCGTCAACGGAAATAACTTTTCCCAAAACGTCTCTTTCGAAAAGATACATTCCGTCTTTTCCCGTTAGAATCTCGTCATAAACTTTTTCGATGCCTTCTATGCCTTTCAGTTCTCTGTTAACGTAACCGATAATATGAGCCGCTAAATTTCCGTACGGGTAGACGCGCGTAAAATCTTCCTCGTAAAAGTATCCGTCCACAATCAGTTTTTTCAGCTCGAACGCCTTCGACATGGGCACTTTCTTTGCAATACAAACGTTGCGCTTGCCGTTGCGAATAATTCTTTTATAATAAGAAACCGGCTTGCCTAACGTTTTCGAAAACACTTTCGATATAGTATCTATTTTGGATTCGTTCATCATCCTCGTATCGACGAAGAACGATACGTTGTCTCGCGTAAACGACAACACTTCGCCGTTTCGGTCTTTAATAATTCCTCTTTCGGCTTTGATGATTTTGGGTTTGTTCTGCTGGCGTTCCGCAATCAAAGTATAGTATTCGTTTTTGAGTATTTGAATAGAAAAAAGTTTTGCCAGCAAAAGCAAAAAAAAGAGGAAAACAAATCCGGTTATAATCAAAGCTCTCGAATTAATCATATTTTTCTTGCAATAATTTTTCGAGCTGTTCTATTTGAAATTTATCCACACGGATCGTTTTGAGATTTTCAATCGGGCTTAACATCCCGAGCGTATCTTTTGCAATTTTGACAATTCTCTCCTCTGAACTCAATTTTTGAATTTCGACCGTCTTCATTTCGATACGGTTCAGTTTTTCGTTGAGCAATTCTGTTTTTGTAATTTTTTCGCGCGTCATATTTTTGATTTCGTTGACCGTGGCGACGTGCAAAAAAATCAAAAAAGCAAAAGCAAAAACAATAAAGATAAAACGTATGGTGGACGATTTGCTCATATTAAATCCTCTCGGCTGCTCTTAACTTTGCGCTTCTCGAGCGGCGGTTTTTTGCGATTTCCTCTTCAGTCGGCGCAATCGGTTTGGTATTGATCAATTTGAGTCGGGCTTCTTTATCGCAGACGCAAATCGGACTCTGCGGCGGACATATACACTCGAGAGTTTCATATTTAAACTTTTCTTTAACGATTCTGTCCTCGAGCGAATGGAAAGTAATAATTGCGATTCTGCCCCCTTTTTTGAGCAAGTCGATCGACTTGTCGAGGAAAATTTCGAGTTCTTCCAGTTCATTATTCACATAAATTCTGAGAGCCTGAAATACTCGCGCAAGGGATTTATTGAGAAATTTGGGCGGCGTCAATTCGGCGATAATGCTTTTTAACTGGCTTGAGGTTTCAAACTTATTGGTCTTTCTGTATTCTGCAATTTTCCTGGCAATCTGTCTCGATTTTTTTTCTTCGCCGTACCTGAAAATAATATCCGCCAATTCTTCTTCCGAAGCGGTGTTCAGCAGGTCGGCCGCTGATATGCCTTCCGATTTATTCATCCTCAGATCAAGGGGCGAATCCTCTCTGAAAGTAAAACCTTTTTCAGGGTCGTCGAGTTGCAGAGAAGACACCCCGAGATCTAAAAAGATGCCGTCAAACATTTCAATGAACTCGATTTTTGCAATAACGTCTATATTCGTAAAAGATGTATTATAGACGATATATCTGGATTCGTTTTCAAATTTTTTTTTGCAGTAGCTGAATGCTTCGAAATCTTTATCCGTAGCGACGAGCTTACCTTTATCGCTCAAAGAATTCAGAATTTCCCCGGCATGCCCGCCGTAGCCTGCCGTACCTTCAAAGTAAGCGCCGTCTCTGTTCCATACCAATAACTCCACGCTCTCCCTCAGGAGAACCGGTTCGTGTCGACTCATTTTTTCTTATTCGACATTACCTGTTTGGCTATTTCAGCAAACGATAATGTATTTTCTTTCTTATGCGCTTCGTAAATAGCGGGATTCCAGATTTCGATTTTCTTGTTTTGTCCCAGGATGAGCACATCCTTTTCGATTTCGGCAAACTCGATCAACTTTTTCGGAATAAGCAACCGCGATTGAGAATCCAATTTGTCTTCAGATGCATATTCGAACAGGAGCCTTTTGAATATCGATTCTTCCGGGTCGAAATCGTCGAGTTGATTGATGCGCGGCAGCACTTCTTCGCGCCATAAGTCGAGCGGATATAAATCGATGCATTGCACAATTCCCCTTGTCATCACAAACGTCTCGTTGGCAGCTTCGTTAATATACTTCCTGAACTTGGATGGTATACTTACCCTCCCCTTTGCATCCATCGAATATGTGAAGCTACCTATAAACATATTTCTCCACTTTTACACACTTTTTACCACTTGGGTGCAAAATAACTGTTTTTCTATGGGATTGTCAAGACATTTTTCCAAAAAAATAAAAAAATATCCGCATTTGCGTGATGCGGATATTCAGGGAAAAATTTAGCGTCGAGCGGATTGACTAGAAAGATTGGAGGGTAAAAACTTGAGCCATCTGGGGGACTTGAACCCCCGACCCGCGCATTACGAATGCGCTGCTCTACCAACTGAGCTAAGATGGCTTATTTTAACTTATATAAATCTTATCTTAATTTCTTTTTGTGACGATTCTTACGAAGTCTTTTTTTCCGTTTGTGCGTCGCCATTTTATGACGTTTTCTTTTTCTACCGCAAGGCATTTATTTTCTCCTTTTAATGTGAATTAATCAATTCCTGAGCTTTTTTACCGATATTGTTATTCGGATTAATTTCGACCGCTTTTCGCCACCACTCGATCGCCTCGTCGTGTTTGCCCGAAGTCAAACTAACGATTCCCAGATTGAGATGCGCTATCTGATGTTTTGGTTCGTACTTGAGAGCTTCTTTCATCCATTTTTCGGCTTCGGCATAATTCTGCAGGTCATAATAGCAAACTCCCATGTCCACGAGCACATCGGGATTCTCAGGATCGAATTTCAGATATTCTTTGTACCGGTCGATTGCTTTTTGCTTGAATCCCGAATCGTTCAACATATGAGCCAGAGTTAGAATTTTTTCTTTATCAGTCGGATTTGTTTTGAGTTCATTCTCAAGAGCGTTGATTTGTTGAAGATTCGACAGGTCTACGCCTTTGTGAACGTCCTCAAAGCTCTGGTTCGTACTTTGAGCGATTTCCGGTTCGTCGAATATTCCGGAAGAATAAAGAATAACTCCTCCGATAACAATCAGTAAAAGAACAATATAAATAATTTTATTAAAGCTAAGTTCTTTATCACCCGGGGAATTGTTTTCGGATTTTTTTACTTTTTTAGTTTTCCCCGTTTTGGCGCCGCAATAAGGACAATAGACGAACTCTTTTTCGAGCTTTTCGCCGCATACGATACAATTTTTCGTTTCATTGCTCATTTGATTCGGCTTTTTCTTTTTCTTTCATTCCTCTGTCGACCGCTTCCTTAAAATCTTTCGAGAATTTGAATACCGGCACATAATGTTCGTCTACGAATACCTGTTCGCCCGTTCTGGGATTGCGAGCATAGCGGGCTTTCTTCTTTTTAACCTTATAACTTCCAAATCCTCTTATTTCAATACCGTTTCCTTCCTGAAGCGCCTGAATTACCGTATTCAGAAAACCTTCAATAATTGCTTCGGTTTCAAGTTTCGTCAGTCCTGTTCCGTTTGCAACCCTTTCTACAATGTCTGCTTTAGTCATCTCGGCACCTTTAACGCTATTTTAAATTTTATAGCACAGAAAAATATTAAATATTCCGATAAATTCCAATAATAAAATGACTTACAGATAGATCAATCGAACAAAATGTTTCATAGTGATACACAAATCTAAATTTAAGTCTGATTTTTCCGCAAAAAGCTGCATTTTTACTCTCTTTTCGCATGGCACGGGAATTGAGAGAGTAGTAATAAACATAATCGGAGAACGAAAGGAGTTCGAAATGACACTGTTGCCAATTATATATACAAGCTTGATTTTCTTTTTCAGTTTGATGGTATTGGTTCTTTTGGTTTCTTATATCACCTTCAAACTGAGAAAGCAAGAGAACCCCGCGATCGTCGAAGAAAGAAATAAAGTAATCCAGAACCAGTACAACTATCCTAATCCGGCGACAGTAAAACCGTATTACCAATATTATGAAAAACCCCGCAACGAGATCCGTCCGGTCGAAGTGAAAAAGCCGCAACGGAAGTCAAGCTCTTATCGTCGTCATCAAACTACGACCGGTAGAAAACGAATCGAGATTATCAACGAAAAATATACCGGACAAAGCTCTTCATATAATAGCGTATTCATAAACAACTACGCGGACTAATTCCGAACTACTTTAATTTAAGGAGTAATTTGTATATTTTAGGTTATGGAATTGATACCTATTATATACAAAATACTCCTGGTAGTATTGTTTCTCTTCCTTTTAAGCATCGGCATATCATACGTCAAGAACAGGAAAAAGATAAACGGGGAAACTCAAAAGACAACTACTCCCGCAGTCAAAAAAAGTTTCGCTCCAAATACTCCCCCGCAGAAGCCTCGAAAAGAACCCGAGCCGAAAGAAGAAAAATTCTATAAACCTGTGGTTACCAATTCGGGCGTCAAGGGAAAGAACAGCGACAATCCCCGCATCGAAATTATCAAAGACTTAAAATCCAAAGGGAAGAAATAGTTGAATCCGTCCGGACTTTTATTTATCCAATACAATCAAGAACAAATTTATATTCGAAAATGTTATAAGGCATATAAAAACGGAGGAATTATGCAGAACAAGGAATTTAAGATTGAAGGTATGAGCTGTCATCATTGCGTTATGGCGGTTAAAAAAGAACTCTCTTCTCTTGATCTGGAATCGGCGGAAGTAGAAATAGGCAAAGCCGTAGTTTCTTACGACGAATCAAAAGTTACAGAAGAGCAGATTAAAAGCGCAATCGAAGAAGCCGGTTATAAAGTTGTTGAAAGCTGAAAATGAAAAATTATAAACTCCCCGTGGAAGGGATGACGTGCGCAAGCTGCGTTACACGCGTGGAAAAAATTATAGGGAAATTCGACGGCGTCAAAAATGTCAACGTCAATCTTGCGACCGAATCGGTTTCTTTCGAAACCGAGAAAGACATCGATATAAATAAAATTGCGGAAGCCGTTAAAGAATACGGTTACCAACTACGCACCGACGTTCTTCAAAACAAAGAGGACGCCTCCAAAGAAGAGGAAACCGACAGCTATTATTCCGAACTCAAAAAAGAGTTCTATTTTGCGCTCGCTTTTACAATTCCTGTTTTCATCATCAGCATGTTAATGGGGTATGATTTTTTTCAGACTTTATTTCCACTGACCCAAACGCAAATTGAAAAGGTTCTTTTTCTGCTGACCACTCCGGTAATTTTCATTTCGGGTAAACGCTTTTATACGTCGTTCTGGAATAATATAAAACATTTTGCATTCGATATGAATTCGCTAGTCGCAATAGGTACGGGAGCCGCTTACGGTTACAGTACGATTGCAATATTATTCCCCGAATTCTTCGACGTTCAGCCGCACGTCTATTTCGACACGTCGGTTGTAATCATTACGTTGATTCTTATGGGAAAACTGCTCGAACATTCATCCAAACGAAAAACAAATACGGCTGTCCGCAAATTGCTCGAGCTGCAGCCAAAGACGGCAAGGATATTGATTGACGGTCAGGAACAGGAAGTCAATATTTCCGATTTGAAACCGGGAGATATCGTCGTTATACGTCCGGGAGAAAAAATTCCCGCCGACGGCGTCATTGTAAACGGCGCTTCTTCGGTCGACGAATCGATGATTACAGGCGAAAGCATTCCTGTGGATAAAACGACTGGTTCTAAGGTTGTCGGAGGCACAATCAATAAATACGGAACGTTCAATTTTAAAGTTACTCAAACGGGGGAAAAAAGCGTTCTCGGACAAATAATACAATTAGTGGAAAACGCTCAGGCGAGCAAACCGCCGATACAAAAACTCGTCGATAAGATTGCCGCTGTGTTTGTGCCGGCGGTAATAATCGCGGCTCTACTGACATTTTTCGGCTGGTATATTTTTTCGAGCGACCATTCTGTCGGCCGAGCATTGATAAATTTCGTCGCAGTTTTGATCGTTGCCTGTCCGTGCGCGCTCGGATTGGCAACTCCAACCGCTATTATTGTCGGACTGGGCAAAGGCGCTTCGAATGGTATCTTAATCAAAGACAGCGAAAGCATCGAACTGGCGCATAAAATATCTGTAATTATTTTCGACAAAACAGGCACGATTACGGAAGGCAAACCCTCAGTTAAGGATATTGTTACTCTTAATAATTTCGACAAGGATAAACTCCTTATTTATACTGCGTCGCTCGAAAAGAAATCGGAACATCCGCTTGCAAAAGCAATCACGGATTATTCGACTAACGGCAATCTGTTTGAACCGGAGACATTCCAAAGTCTTACCGGATTCGGTATAACGGGGATTGTCAACAACAAAACGGTAATAGTGGGAAATCTTAATCTCATGAAAGAATTTTCCGTAGCTACGGACGAGGCAGAAAAAATCTTCGATGAACTATCGACAAAAGGAAATACTATTATATGCACAGCCATCGAAGGAAAGCTTGCCGGATTTATTATAATCGAAGACAAAATCAAGCCGGAGGCTCCCGAAGTTATAGCCCGTTTGAAAAAAATGAATATAAAAACGGTCTTACTTACGGGCGACAACAAATCCACTGCGGAAAATATCGGAGCCGTGGCCGGATTCGACGAGATAAATGCGGAAGTTTTACCCGATCAAAAGGTAGAAACGGTAAAAAAATATCAAAGTATCGGCGAAAGTAAAATAGTGGCTATGGTCGGCGACGGAATTAACGACGCGCCCGCCCTTGCACAGGCGGATTTAAGCATTGCCATAGGAACGGGCGCCGATGTTGCCATCGAGACGGCGCAAATAACGCTCACGGGCGGAAAATTAACAGGCGTTATAAAAGCAATCAATCTGTCCAAATCCACGATAAAAACAATTAAACAAAATCTCTTCTGGGCGTTTATTTACAATACGGTACTGATCCCGCTGGCTGCGCTGGGCATGCTTAATCCGATGATTGCGGCTCTGGCAATGTCTTTCAGTTCCGTATCAGTAGTCACGAATTCACTCCGTTTGAAAAACCGCAAATTGGATTAATATACAACCGAAAAAAAAATCCAAATTGTCGGAATTGTATTCCAAAAAAAGTTCAAATTCCATAACTTAGGTATTTTCATATAATCAATTGAGGAATACTGATGGCAAAAGAAACCAATACAGTCGCTTCCGGGCAAGGCTGGAAATTTTCAAAAGAATTCTGGCTTGCCAACTTTATGGAATTATGCGAGCGCGCCGCTTACTACGGTTTTTTCATAGTTCTTACTCTCTACCTTACAGACATAGTAGGTTTTACCGACACCGAAACGGGAATAGTGGCGGGAGTATTTTATGCATTGCTCTATTTTCTGCCTCCTTTCGTGGGAGCCATTTCCGACAAAATCGGATTTAAGAAAGGTTTAATTCTCGCTTTTGCTCTCCTTACAATCGGATACTTTTTTTTAGGAGTATTTCACGAAAAAATTCCGGTGCTCTTTTTTCTGTTCATTGTGCTCGTAGGCGGCTCTTTCATCAAACCATTGATAACCGGCACGGTAGCCAAAACAACCACGGAAGAAAACAGAGCGCGCGGTTACGCGCTTTTCTACTGGGTTGTAAATATCGGAGCCTTCAGCGGCAAAACTTTTGTGCCTTATGTTAGGCAGGGTATCGGACTCGAATACGTGAATTTTTTCTCTGCGGGGATGGCATTCCTGGCAATGCTCTTCGCCATCTTCTTTTATAACCAAAACGATAATTCGTATACAACTAAGACAATCGAAGACGTCGTAAAATCGTTAAAAAAGATAATGACTTCTCCAAGGTTATTGTTATTGATATTAATAGTCAGCGGATTCTGGACTATTCAGCACCAGCTTTACGCTACAATGCCGAAGTATGTAATTAGACTGTTGGGCGAAGACGCGCGACCGGAATGGCTTGCAAACGTGAATCCCGCAGTCGTTGTATTGTTTGTAGTGCTCGTTACAAATTTAATGAAAAAACAGAAAGCGGTTACATCGATGCTGGTAGGAATGCTTTTGATGCCCTTTTCCGCTCTGGCGATGTCGGGCAGTCAATGGCTGGGAGGAATAACAGGCTCTTCGGTTTCGATTCTGGGCTTTTTCACGTTGCATCCTCTTACGGTAATGATGATAATCGGAATAGCGATTCAAGGACTGGCTGAATGTTTCATCTCGCCCAGATTTTTGGAATATTTTTCTCTGCAGGCGCCCAAAGGCGAAGAAGGAGTTTATCTAGGATTCAGCCATTTGCATTCTTTTTTATCGGCTCTGGCCGGATTTACGATGTCGGGTTTTCTGCTGGACGCTTACTGCCCCGACCCCAATACTCTGCCGGCAGGTTTAAGCGCCGCCGAAAAAGCCGTCTATTATCAGGACGCTCACGTTATCTGGTATTATTTCGTAGCAATCGGATTTGTTGCGGCAATTGCGCTGTTTGTATTTAAAATTGCAACAGAAAGAATCGACGCAAAGAAAGCCGCCGTCAATCACTGAAAAAAAGATATCTTTTTTCGCCGCAATAGATAACTATTTTTTTACGGTAAGGGAACGAATGATTGCCTCTTTTATTTGCGCAAATAATTCTCAAGGGAATTTCGCCGCAAGGCTCCGTTCGTTCCTTTATCGTTAATACACTGTTCAGAGTGTCGTAATAAAAATTTTTTTTAGATTTATTCAAATAGACCTCGGTCCGTTCTATATCGATTCCATATTTATCCGACAGCTTAAACGAAACCGTAACCGTATCGTTTTCATAATTCAGGCTTTCCGGCAAGAAAGTAATCTGAGGAATTCCCGCCATAAAATATTTTGCAATACCGCGGAAAATACCCCACGCCTGAATTTTATTGAAAGTATCGTCGTTCAGTCTCAGAATTTCGAGTCTGCTCGTGTGAAATCCGCATTCAACAAGAACTGCGGGAATTTTTGAATTTCTCAGGACATAAAAACCTTCGCCGGGATAAATAATATAATCGGAATATGTGCCGTCGAATGAGCCGAGTCCGCCCGGATTCCCCATTACATACGATAAATCTCTCTGGATATATTTTGCGAGGTCGTTGTTGCACGGTTCATATTCGTAATTTCCCCGCCGGGCATGATAAAACGTGGAAGTGTAATTTGTATAATTGTCTTCTTCTTTTGAAGACGCATTGTGATGAATACTGACGAACAATTCAGCCACGACGGAATCAGCCATTTTAGGTCTCAGCTGCAGAGGCACAGTTATATCTTCCGTTCTCGACATATAAACTTTTGCGCCCGCCATTTCCAGATATTCCTTGAGATAAAGCGCAACTTTCAGATTAACGTCCGCCTCGATTATTTTTCCGTCCCGGCTTTTGTTTCTTCTGTCTTCTCCGCCGTGTCCCGGGTCTATAAAAATTCTCCTGCCTTCAAGAAATTCTGTATATCTGTCGATTGTTTTTATTCTAACGGAATCTTCCTTCCAGTCGGGCGGCAATTCGTAAAGCGGGAATTCGCCGGCGGAACATCCCGCCAGATAAACCGCAATTATCGCTGCGAAAAGGATTTTATACATTTTTCACCTTTGATAGCATAATGACATTTAATGCAGTGATTCAAGTTCGGTTGATATTCGGCTTTATTTATCTTTTCGATTGTGCCTCTAATTTCTCCGCCGAATTTTTCAACTTCATCTTTCGTTAATTCTTTAGTTACCGGTATGTCGGGATGTTTGATAAATACAAGTCTTACGATAAAACGCTCTGCGTTTGCGTAGACTTTACCGAGAATATAAGCATAGAATTTCAACTGCGGCAAATAATTTTCCGCTTTGGAGTATACATCCGCCTTTCCGACGTTATCGGTTTTATAATCGACGATTATCAATTTATCGTTGTCGATTATCAATTTATCTATAATGCCGTAGAGATAATTATTCCCCTCCTGCGTATAAAACTCGGCTTCGTTGAGATATGTTTTAAAACTCTTCAATTCTTTGTATGTGTTCGATGCGTAATATTTTCGGAGATCGGAGAGTAAATTTTCTTTCATACTATCCGGGACAGTTTCCCTTTCCAACAATTCCGATACGGCTTTTTCGATGTTTTCGTATTCTGTTTCTTTTTCAAGAATCGCATGAATTATTCTGCCTTTGACGTCTGCGTAACCCGACAATTCATCGTCTTCTCGCGTTTTGAAATCATAATTGAATTCTCTTTCTTTTACAATATCAAAAGCAAGCGAGTAACCGAGTTCATAAATTAACTGATACTTTACCGGACATTGATTAAATATGGCAATTTTCGTAGCGGAAATGATTTCCTTCTCCGGTTCGTCTTCGATATCGCCTATCAGGGATTTCTTAACATCATTTTTATCATCAGATTTTTCATAATACTTATCCGTGTAGAACAATTCCCTCTGAACAGGAATGGTAATTTCCATTTTTTTTTCGTAAACCCTATTGTCTCCGGAATTCACATCCATAAATTTAACATCGTCGCTCAATTTTTTTTCATCGACGTTCTCCAAATTCTCAATCCGGAGTCCTTTGAACAGAAGCTTCATAAAAGTATTTTTTTCGGGCTTATTTTTTGCGGAGGTAATAAACAGATATTTCTCCGCTCTGGTCAGCGCCACATAAAACAATCTTTTCATTTCCGCCAGTTCTTTCTTTCGTACAATCAAATTGTAAATCGCATCAATCGGATTCGATTCCTTTTCTCGAGTAAAATCATTATCCGGATAAACTTTTGATACAATGCCGAAATGTTTGTCTATTCCGAGTCCGCTTTTTCCGCCCGCTGTTTCGTTAGCCCCAAAAATAAACACGGCTTTATATTCAAGTCCCTTTGCCTGATGAATAGTAAGCAAATTAACGGCATTTTGATTTTTCGAGATAGCAGCCTGGCTTTCGTCTTCATAATTTTCGATATAGTCGCGCAGCGCTTCTCTGAAATCGTAAAGATTGGCAAAGTTTTTCGTTGTGAAATTCCTGGCGATTGCCAAAAGTTTATTCAGGTTAGCCAGTTGTTGTTCCGCGTCCCGTTTGGACGAAATAACGGCCCAATAACCCGTATCGACAAGTATTCTCCTGATGAGCGCATACGGTTTTTCATAAGCAGCCAGTTTAATGTGTTCTGACAACTGTTTCGCAGTATGTTTATATTTTTCTTCCGTCACTGCGGAGTTTTTCAATTTTTCATAAAACGTATCGCCTTCCGCCATCGATATTTCTAGAAGTTCGGAATCCGAAATCGTATAGAAAGGCGAACGTAAAATTCCGACCAGAGCAGCATCGTTTCTGTTGTTAATCAGAAAAGACAAATAGTTGAAAACGTCCCCCACCACCTGCTGTTGATAAAATCCTCTTCCTCCCACGATCGAATAGGGAATGTTCTTTTCAATAAATACGCGTTCTATTTTGTCGAAAAGTTTTCTCTTCCTGCAAAGGATACCGATGTCGCCGGGATTTAAATTTTCTTCTTCTATTAATTGATAAATTTTGTCCGCCACGAGCATTTCTTCGCTTATTTCAGCGCCGTTGGCGACGAGGAGTTCCACCCGTCCTTCCTCATTTTCGGATTTTGCGCAGACCAGTTCATTGTAATCGACTTCATTGAACAAATTTCTGAGATCTTCGCTTTCGACGTCAAACAGATTTTTGAATAATTTGTTTACAAACAAAACAATTGGCGGAGACAATCTGAAACTGTGTGGCAAAGTAAGTATGGCTCCTTCCTCTCCTTTCGACTCGATGTCTTTTCTTGTTTTGTTGAACACTTCGAGTTCGGCGTTCCTGAACATATAAATGCTTTGTTTTTCGTCGCCTACGACGAACAAGTTTCCGTGCTTCAGATAATCGAGTATCGGCATAAAGATATTATATTGCAGTTCGTTAGTATCCTGATATTCGTCAATCATTATGTATTTGTAGCGCGTTTTGAGATATTCAATAGCCGAATCCAGTTTCACCACCTTCTCCGTAAGCAGTAAAATATCCTCGAAGTCGACGTAACCTTTGGCTTTTTTCTTTGCGTTGTAAGACTCGATAACTTTTCCACTTACACGTATAAACGCCTTGCCCAATTCAATTAATTTCTTTATAGCATCGTCTTTCCATTCGGCGTCAATTACAGTATTAAAATCGGCGAAAAAATTTTGAATAATATCAATTTCGTATTGAACTTCATCCCGCTCTTTGCTGAGATAACCCCTCTTTGCCAAGCTCTCTTTATCGCTTAATGTGATAAGTTCTCTCAGTTTTTTCAGATCCGCCAACCGCTCTGGTAAATTCTCTATCGTTAATTCCCGATTGACAATTACATCCACAGACGATATTAAGCCGGACGAAGGATTTACTTCCCGGACTTTTTCGTTGACGGTTTTTACAGCGTTTAACAACCGGGGCAGCTCTTTAGCAAAAATTAATTCCAGCACATGCTCGTATCGCCGTTTCAAAGTTTCCAGGATATCATCGCCGGATCTTGCGTAAAACTCGCAGAGAGTATCGAGCGTTTTTCTGTTTGAAACCGCCTGTTTAATATTTTTAATCAGTTGATGCTTTCCGCCGAAGAACCTGACAAGGAATTTTAAGTTCTCGGATTCTTCGGGCGTTTCAATCAGATTTTTCAAAGTATCGTCGATACTGATTTCGAGCAGATCTTCCGCTTCGGATTGTTCGACGGGAATGAAATTCGCATCGAGATTCGCTTCGGGGGCGAATTCATGCAATATATTCAAACAGAACGAATGGATAGTTGAGATATTGGCGTTTACTAATTGTCTCCTGATAGATTCGATAGCTCTCCTTTTGGAAAAATCGGTTTCGTTGTTAATTCTCTCTTCAATTTCGAGAGCTATTCTTTTTTGAAGTTCGCCCGCCGCCTTGTCGGTAAAAGTAATTGCGACAATGTTTTCAATATCGATATTATTGTCGCGGGATTCGTTCAGGAGAATATCCACGTACCGCCTGGCGAAGACAAATGTTTTTCCGGCTCCGGCGTTTGCCGTCAATAATATGTCTTTGTCGTACCTTAGCGCTTTATCCTGATATGGCGTTAACTTTTTCATGTTTTTATTTTAGGTAATTTTATTTTAAATACGGCGCCTTCTTTCGAAGTTTCCGCCAACTCGATTTCACCGCCAATGCTTTCGATAAAACGGCGGGAAAGCTTTAGCCCCAATCCCATCCCCTGCTTTTTCGTAGTAAACTTTTCCTCGAATATTTTGTCTTTGAATTCTTCTTTTATTCCCTCGCCGTCGTCTTTAACAGTTACTTCGAAATAATCATCAAATTCTTTTATGTCAACATAAATATTTTTTGCGTTTGCCTGAACCGAATTACGGAACAGATTCACAAAAGTTCTCGTGAAGTGTTGTTCGTCTCCTTCCACGATAATCCGTCCGGACGGTTTACCGAACTCAATGTCGATTTTTTCCGACTGGAACAAGTCGATCACCGATTCGATTATTTTGGTCAGGTCGATTTTTGTAATATTTAGTTTGGGCATTCTTGCAAAGTTGGAAAATTCCGAAGCGATGTTAGTAAGCAGTTCTATTTGATTTATAACCGTATTTGTAACTTTATCGAAGATTGCGTCGAACTTGGGAGATTTGTCCCTATAAGCGGCGATCAGTTGTTGAACGGATAATTTAATAGGCGTCAAAGGATTTTTTATTTCGTGAGCCACCTGTCTGGCCATTTCTTTCCATGCCGTTTCCCTTTCCATCATTGCTAGCTCCTCCTGATTTTCTTTCAGGCGCTGAACCATCATATTAAATCCTTTTGTCAACTCGCCGATTTCACCCGTATACTTCCCTTCTATTTTAATGCTGAGATCGCCTCCGGACAATGATTTTGTTGCGCTCGTAAGTTTAATTATCGGCTGCGATATTTGATTTGCAAGCAGCGTGCTCAGCAAAACGAGCAAGATCGAACTTAGCGACAGTATACCGAACATGAAAACGTCGAGCTCGATGTCCGATAAAGGTAAAGAGATATAATTGAAGAAATCGTTTATTTCAAGAATGTACTCGCCGCCGCCGGCTGCAATTTTTGTATAGAGCGCAGAGTAGGGAATCCCTTCAAAAACACCGCTCAGGTAAATAATGTTCTTATTCCTCCCTTCGATATCCGAAAATGCCTTATAGTTAATCAGATCGGGCATTAACCCGGTCATATAATAATATGGCTGTGTGGAATAAAAATATTTGTTTTTTTGAAAGACCGTAAAGTCGACCGACAAATCGAGTGCCGCCTTCTCGAACAGAGCTTCGCTTTTAATCAGTCCCGGATAATTTTCAAGATAATTTTTTATCTGGGTCGAATATTCTTCGAGTCTTTTCTTAATCAATTCATCGTTCTTTGTCTCGATCAAATTTTTGATATATACGCTCGTAATCAGCATCGGCACAACCGATACCACAATGAAGCCGGCGATCAGACGCGCTTTATAACTTTCGAAGAGCCTTATTGTTCTTTTATAATTCAAAACGGAGAGGATGAGAATTATAATAAAGATAATGAACACGTGAATAAAAAAGACTTTGAAAAAGTCGGATAATTTCCAAGAAATATTTTTTTCTTCTTTACCCACTCCGACAATCAATCCAGATATTTCGGTAATGTAAAAGAGGTATTCTTCTCCGTCGATACCGGCAACCGCCCACTCTTCCCGGGGATTAGCTTCGAAATTTTCTTTCAGCTCATCAATGAAATCGTCGTCTAATTTTATTTTGTCCGACGAGGATTTGAATATATCCCCGTTCAAATAAAAGACTACCAACCTGTTAGGATCGATGACATCGGAAATAAGAATGCGTTTTTTAAGAATAAATTCCGGCATCGAGGCAAAATCGAGATTTACACGGTTATAGACCACGCCCGCTTCGGCATACCCGACTATGGATTTGTCTTTCGTTAAAGGAACAATGCCCCTGATTATTCTGAATTCTCCGAATATGCTCGGGGATTGCATCAACATAACTGTGTCGGTTTGAATCAAAACGTCAGGCAAAAGCGATTCGAGATTTTTATTCGTTAAATAACCTCCTGCAGGCTTCCCGTCGTAATAATAGAAGCGGATGAAGGACTGAACATTTTCGTTATAAAGAAGACTTCTGTTCCAGGCAAGAAAAGCTTTGGCATTCGCCTTTTTGCCGAATTCGTTAATAAGTTCTTCGTCCCCGGT
This sequence comes from Melioribacter sp., assembly GCF_049325435.1. Taxonomy (NCBI): domain Bacteria; kingdom Pseudomonadati; phylum Ignavibacteriota; class Ignavibacteria; order Ignavibacteriales; family Melioribacteraceae; genus Melioribacter; species Melioribacter sp. The sequence continues at coordinate 216,807 of NZ_JBMOLD010000010.1, forward strand.
CAATTGATTTAACGTCTGCATTACCATGAACGAGTAGATATTTTCATCGTTGCGCGTAAGCTCGAGGGACGTTGTCTTCAGGGATTCTCTTTCGAGTTCGGAATTATAATACGTCAACAAATTTACTACCAAAACCGAAGCTGCCAAGGAATACAACATAAATCGCGTTGTATGCCCCGGGTTGTTTTTCAATATTACATACGCAGTAATTACAAAAAGAAGAATGTATGAGATCCTGATTTGAGGCGTGCCCTGAGGATTAGTCTGAAAGTAATCGAATAAAAATCCCGCCAGCTGCAAAAAAAGGAATAAACCCGCCAATAGTTTGTAAAGATCTTTTTTAATATTCCCAGGATATAAACGATAGAGCGACAGCAATAACACAAACGAAAAGAGAACCGCCGAAAAGCCGAGCGTCAGAATATTGAGGTTCATTACGAGTATATGAGGCTCGGGTATTAAATTAAACTCCCTGAAATATCTTATCGAGGAATCGAAAACAACGCTTCTTATCGATGCGCCGACGCCTCTCAGCGTAAGGAGAAACAACGCCGTAAACACAAAAAGAGCGACAATAAACGATAATCGGCTTTTAGGCGCTCCCTCGTCGTTGCGATAATATTCCTCAAAGTATTTGTGACCGATTACAATTATTACGGTTCCCGCAATGGCTGTTATAAGAAATTCCGCCGGCGATCTCACGAGTCCGAATGCAAAAGGAGATGAGAAATTCGAAGGGTCGGTCAATGCATTATGAAAATATGCCGAGGGAATACCGAGCAGATAAATTAATATCCTGCCGCCTCCCACAGCCAAAGTCCAGAAAACAAATCTTGTAATCCGGTTCGAACGCCTGACATAAACGTATAAAATAAGCGCGCTTACAAAAAAGCAAAGCGCAATCAAAAGAGATTGGACGGTGGATATTGTCCGCTTCAGATTATTTATTTCGTTGTCGAGCGAAGGATTTTCGATAATTATTTTGCATAATGAATTTCCGTCTTTCGATTTGAAAATAAACGACCTGTATCTGCCGTCCTTTACTGATACGTCAGTATTCTTATAGTCGATTGTAATATTCGTACCCGCTTCGATCGACAGCGAGTCGGAAAACGACACTCTGCTTTCTTCTCCGTACAAATCGTACTTTTGCTCGAATATTTCCGCAGTCTGTATGAAATATCTATTGTTATTATAAACGATCGTGTCGGCGTAGACCAGATAAACGCGCAGCCCTTCGTCAAAGAAATAAGGGAGTTTCAAATTGCCGCATTCCGGCTTTTCAATATCGGCTTCTTTATTCCAGTATATTAAACTGTCTTCTTTAAAAATAAAGACAAAATAATTTTCGGTGAAAGAATTGTCTTCCGGGAGCCTCGGCATTTTTATTTTGATTTTTTCATTAAAAGAAGCGAGGCGGGATATTTTATTATCAAGGGCGTCAGCTACAAGAGTTTCCGTTTCTTTTAATTTTTCTTCAAGGCGGACGCTCCACATTTTCTTATCGACTAATACGGGAGCCGCAAAAGCCGAAATAAGCAGCAATAGCAGCAGAGCGCTAAGAGAAATCCACTTTAGATTTGATTTTTTGAAAATGCCCTTCATAAAGGTCAATTAATAGTTATCTGTGAAATGCGCCATTCGTCTCCGTATTTCTGAAGCGATATAAAAACCATGGCGCTTTTTCTGATTCCCCGGTAACTTGTTCTAAGAGCGCCCGACGCAAACGGATTCGTAGTGTCTATAACAAGGTTATCGATCTTAAATGAAATCGGCCGGTATATACTGAAAAAATCTTTCAAAACGTAATAAGCCTGATTGGCGCTGAAATATCCGCTCTTGCCGTTGAAAAGACTGATAAAAGTTTTTTCCGCAAAATAATTCGAGAATCGGTCAATTGAGCCTGCAGGCAGACCTTCTTCGATATTGGCAAAAATTCTGTTGATATCGGCGTCCCGGTTTTGGGGCAAAACCGTCGCCGTCATAAAAAATAATATTGCGGTATGGAACAGTAGTTTCAAGGGTCTTCCAAGTTTTGTGAAATATCAAATCACATTGCAAAATATACCAAAAGAAAATAAAAAACACGGGCGATAATTTACCCGCGGCTCTCTACGCCCTCTCTAAAAAGCCTGGGAAATTACAGCCCGTTTAAATAACTACCGTCCTTTTCTTTGAAGGGAAAGATTCTTTCGATCGATAGATTTCCTGTTTATTTTCAATTGTCTGTTTCCTTCAACGGTTTGATATGCCCAGTCAAAAATCATTCTGTCGCCTGCAATGGCGCTTATTCTCACTTTCGCATATCTGTTATCCCACGTCCATATTACATACGTATGACCGGGTATTGCTTCTACATATTTAATATTTTCGCCGTCGTTAATCGGAACCCATCCGTCAGTCGGAGCAAAGCTTACGTCATAGATGTCATATGCAGGTCCCATATCCTGAATGTCGGTATCCTCCCATACGTTCAGGTAATAAATTCCTTCATATTTTTCGAAAAAGAAGTCGGCTCCTTCGCCGTCATACGGAACTACCGAGTAATCGCTGAAATCGTATCCCGAATTCGATGGCGATACGTGCAAATCGAATAACGCCCTGTCGAAACCTTCGGGGCGTGGAGTGTCGTAAACAACGTCGTAGCTCAGCTCGCTTTCATTGTTGTTATAATCGAATGCGGTAACGGCATAGTAATATGTTATGCCGTTGCGGGCGCCGTAGTCCACAAAATAATTGTCGTAAGTCGTACCGATCAATTCGTACGTTCCGTCATACGAATAGCTAAAATAGACGTTGTAGCCGGCAAGGTCGGGTTCCTTGTTGCGCTGCCAATAGATATCCACCCTGTTATCTCCAGTGATTGTATTGATATTACGGGGCGGCATCGGCGGTATCGAATCGTATTCCCAGTCGTTAACATTATGACATCCGGCTGCGAAAATTATCGCCGCTACAATCAATATCATCTTTTTCATCACATCCTCCGGTTTTGAGTCGGTTGATGCAATATGAATGCCAGAATAAAAAAAGAGGGATTTCGCTCAATTCACGAAATCCCTCTTTTCGATTGTTTTCAAAAATGGACACCTGTGAACAAATTACAGGATATCAGATATCGATAAATTTATCTTCGTAATACATTTTGCGTTTGTTGATTACCGCTACGGCTTTTCCAGTAAGCAACTTTTTGTCGAACGGAGAATTTTTCGATTTCGATTTGAATTTGGAAACATCGACTGTCCAGATCAAATCCGGGTCGATAATTGTAAGATTGGCTTTTTCGCCGGTTTTGAATTTAGGCACGGGCAGGTTGAGAATTTTTCTCGGATTAATCGACAATTTTTCGACAAGTTGTTCCATCGTAATCCGTTTCTTGTGCACCAATTCGCTTATAGCCAGTCCCAATTCGGTTTCGAGACCGAGGATGCCGTTCGGCGCGTAAATAAATTCCATCTCTTTTTCTTCGATCGAATGCGGAGCGTGGTCGCTTGCAATACAGTCAATTGTGCCGTCTTTCAAACCTTCGATTATCGCTTCGACGTCTTCTGCAGATCTCAGCGGAGGGCTCATCTTGAAATTCGTATCATAAGTTTTAAGCGATTCGTCGGTAAGAGTAAAATGGTGCGGAGTAACTTCGGCGGTTACGTTGATATTTCTTTCTTTTGCCCAGCGCACCAGTTCGACCGCTTTTTTAGTGCTGATATGAGCTATGTGGACTTTACCGCCGGTATATTCAGCCATCAGAATATCCCGGATGACAATAATATCTTCGGATACCGAAGGCAGCGGCGGAAGCCCGAGTATAGTGGATGTTATGCCTTCGTTCATTGCTCCGTCGGCAAGCGTTTCGTCTTCGCAATGCTCGATAATCGGTACGTCGAACATTTTCGAATACTCGAGAGCGTTTTTGAGTACCGAGGCCGTTTTAATCGCCACGCCGTCGTCTGAGAATCCGACAGCGCCGGCTTCATATAGCTCGAACATAGGCGAAATTGCTTCGCCCTGTCTCTTCTTTGTGGCTGCCGCAATCGGATAGACTTCCACAAGGTGGTCTTTCGATTTCTCTTTGATATAACGGACGATCTCGGCGCTGTCGATATCCGGAGTAGTATTCGGCATGCATGCAATTTCAGTAAAACCGCCGGCGGCGGCTGCGTTCGAGCCAGTTTCTATCGTCTCTTCGTCTTCCCTGCCCGGCTCCCTCAAATGAACGTGCATATCGAACAATCCCGGGACGCAATATTTACCTGCAAATTCATAAACCGTCGATTTCTCGTAATCCTCTTCCGTCATTCCGCCAACTTTACTTATAATACCGTCTTCGATAAGAAGGTCTTTCTTCTCGTTCAATTTTTGTTCCGGATTCAAAAGCGTTACATCTTTAAGTATAATTTTCATTATTCACCTGAATTAATTCATTGTTCCGAGTAAATAGAGTACCGCCATTCGCACTGCAACTCCGTTGGTTACCTGGTCCAGAATGATTTGATAGGGACCGTCGGCAACTTCGGAAGAAAGCTCCACGCCCCGATTAATAGGACCGGGATGGAGTATCAAAATATTCTTGTTATTTTTTTCCAATCTTTCGGAAGTAATACCGAAAAAGTTATGGTATTCTCTCACGGAAGGAATTCTGCTGCCTGCGTCGCGTTCGAGCTGAATTCTCAATACGTTGAGAACGTCGTTGTTTTTAATCGCCTCGTCGATATTTTTGCAAACTTTAACGCCCAGGTCTTCAATACCGAAGGGAATCATCGTCGAGGGACCGCATACGGACACATTTGCGCCCATTGTTTTCAATCCGAAAATATTCGACATTGCCACGCGGCTGTGAGCTATATCGCCGACAATACAAACGTTCAAGCCTTTCAATGTTCCGAACTTTTCTCTTATCGAATACATATCGAGCAAAGCCTGCGTAGGATGCTCGTGAAGCCCGTCGCCGGCGTTGATAATATTGGCTTTCGAAATTCTGGTAAGAAAATACGGAACGCCGGCTGATTGATGCCTTACCACAATCATATCGACTTTCATCGCTTCGATATTGCGCACGGTATCCTTGAAACTTTCTCCCTTTTTGGCGCTGCTTGTGGAAGTCGAAAAATTTACGGTGTCCGCTGAGAGGCGTTTCTGAGCCAGCTCAAATGATATTCGCGTTCTGGTTGAATTCTCGTAAAAAAGATTAACGATAGTCTTACCCTGGAGTGTGGGCACTTTTTTTATCGGGCGTTCCAATACTTCCCGAAAAGTGGTTGCCGTATCGAGAATCAACTGGATATCTTCTTTCGGAACGCCGTACAATCCGAGCAGGTGTCTGCTTGATAATGACATAAATTACTCACTCTTTGTTGTTGGGAGCATTAACTAAATAGATTGAATCTTCGCCGTCAATTTCTTTCAGTTTAACTTTTATTTCTTCGTTAATCGACGTGGGAATATTTTTTCCGACGAAATCGGCTTTTATCGGCATTTCCCTGTGACCGCGGTCGACAAGGACGCACAATTGAATTGTATTGGGTCTGCCGAGGTCCATAATGGCATCCAAAGCCGCGCGGGCAGTTCGACCCGTGTAAAGAACGTCGTCGATAAGGATAACGTCTTTTTCGTTTATATCGAAGGTAATATTTGTAACGGATACTTCGGGCTGTTTCAAACGCGTACGAAAATCGTCTCTGTAGAGCGTGACGTCGAGAACGCCGAAGGGAGGTTCGTAGTTGTCGATTTCTTTTATTTTATTTTTGATCCTTTCGGCTATAAATTCGCCTCTGGTTCGCATGCCGATCAAAACGATATTTTTCGAACCTTTATTCTTTTCGATTATTTCGTGCGCAAGACGCGTGATGGTTCTGCGCAGCCCTTCTTCGTCGACTATTTTTGCTTTTATGTCCATATAAAAAAAATCCTCGTTGACTTTCGTCGCCGAGGTCCTCTGTTTGGTTAATAAGTGTTTTCGGGTTTCATTCCTTTTTATCTCGCCGGATAAAATTAAAGGATTATTTTAGAAGCAAACTTAATACAATTGGAACAAAAAGTAAACCGAAAGATCGGATTTTGTCCGTATTATTTTTCGGATTCCGTAATAATTTCGAAAATGTAGTTTTCCGAGCCCATTAAATCCTTAATCGTCAGGCGTTCGGTGACCGTATCGATAGAATCCTGGATAATTTTCCAGAGCGAACGGAGAGAGCAATCGATGGAATTAGTGCAAAAATCGGCGGCGCCGGAATGCGACTGGCAAAACGAGTCGTCATAGAGCCGTCCGCCCAAAGATTCGAGCACTTCTTTAACCTTAATTTCTTCCGGGGGACGAGCCAATGTATATCCGCCCGTCTGTCCCCGTTCGGCAACAAGAAACCCTCCGAGTCGCAACAAACGCAAAATTTTACCGACGTTGTGATGTGAAATCTTTTCGGCGCCCGCTATTTCGGGAATAGTCAAAGATTTACCGGCGCGGTAAAATTTTGCAATTCGGAGCAATAACCTGAGACCGTATTCTTCTTGTGAACTGAATTTCAAATCATCCCTCCTTATGCAAGAGGTATTTTAGAGCCGCATGATTTGGCGTTTACAAGTTTATCGTATTTTTCTTTCGGTATCGAAGGACCATTGTTCGAGCAATGCTGCTCGAAAACTTTAGTCAATTCTTCGGCAATTTCCTCGGCATATCTGCCTTCGATACGATGGCGCGGCAGGAAGTAAATTACTTTGCCGTTTTTAATCAAAGCCATCGAAGGAGAAGAAGGCGGATAATCGCCCAAAATATTTTCCCGGATAAAATCGACTGCGTCTCTGTCCTGCCCCGCAAATGCTGTTACAAATTTATCGGGGATTACCGAATGCTGAAGCGCCAGAGTAGCCGCAGGGCGCGCGCTGCCGGCGGCGCATCCGCAAACGGAATTTATTACCAGAAAAATCGTTTTATCCTGATTTCCGGAGAAAACCTCTTTCGCTTTTTCCGGAGTAAGCAGTTCTTCGAAGCCGACGTAAGTAAGTTCGTCCCTCATCGGTTGAACCGCTTCGGGATCGTAAATAGGCGGCTTTTGATTTATATTAAACATAACTTTCCTTTCTTTTTTGATTATAGAAATCCGAGTTCTAGTTTGGCTTCCTCGCTCATTTTATCCATACTCCACGGCGGCTCCCAAACCAGATCGAGATAAACGTCTTTGACGCCTTTGACTTTCTTTACTTTTTCTTTTACTTCGATCGGAAGACTTTCCGCCACAGGGCAATTCGGCGAAGTGAGCGTCATCTTGATATAAGTGTTGCCTTCGTCGTCAACGCGCAAATCGTAAATCAAACCCAGCTCCCAGATATCTACCGGAATTTCCGGGTCGTAACATGTCTTAAGAACGGCAATAATTTCCTGCTCCAATTTTCCTTTGTCTGTCATAGTTTACTCGAATATTTTTTTGACTTTCAATAAACCTTCGTAAAGTTTATCGATTTCTTCTTTAGTATTGTAAAACGAGAACGAAGCCCGCGCCGTAGCCGGCACGCCGAACCGTTTCATTATCGGCTGAGTGCAGTGATGTCCCGTTCTGATTGCAATTCCGTCGGTGTCGATAATCGTACCGATATCGTAAGGATGAATTCCGTCGATGACGAACGAAATTACCGAAGCTTTTTCGCCTGCATTGCCGATTATCTTCAGACCGTCGATTTCCGAAAGGCGTTCGGTGGCATATTTCAAAAGCATATCCTCGTAGTCCGACAGTTCCGCACGGTCGAATTGATTGACATAATCGATTGCCGCGCCGAGTCCGATACCGCCTGCAATATTGGGAGTGCCCGCTTCGAATTTTTTGGGAATATCCTCGAATGTGGTTTTTTCGAACGTCACCGTTCTGATCATATCGCCGCCGCCCTGATACGGAGGCATCATTTCAAGAAATTCAGCCTTGCCGTAGAGAACTCCGATGCCCGTAGGTCCGAAAACTTTATGACCCGAGAAGGCATAAAAATCGGCGTCGAGTTCCTGGACGTCCACTTTCAAATGCGACATTGCCTGAGCGCCGTCGACCAGTACGGGAATGTTTTTCGAATGCGCAATCTCTACGATTTTTTTTATCGGGTTTATCGTGCCGAGCGTATTTGAAATGTGAACCACGGAGACCAAGCGCGTTTTATCGGATATCATGCTTTCGAACGCTTCCAGGTCTAACTCGCCCGCGTCATTAATCGGAATGACTTTCAAATTTATTTTCTTGCGGTCTCTTATTAACTGCCACGGAACAATGTTCGAATGGTGTTCCATATTGGAGACAATAACTTCGTCCCCTTCGGAAAAATATTTCGAACGGCAAAGACTCGAAGCCACCAAATTTATAGCTTCGGTAGTGCCCCTTACGAAAATTATTTCCGAGGCGCTAATTGCGTTTATAAATTCCTTGACCTTCAGACGCGCGTTCTCGTATTGCTCGGTCGCTAGCTCGCTCAGAAAATAAAGACCCCTGTGTATATTGGCGTTGTCGTAAGTGTAATAATTCGTAAGAGCGTCGATAACGCTTTGAGGTTTTTGAGTAGTAGCCGCGTTGTCGAGATAGACAAGAGGCTTGTCGTTAACGAGTCTTTTCAATATCGGAAAATCATTCCGGACTTCGTCGACGTCAAACTTTTTTTTAACGAGCTTATCTGTTTTTTGCACTGTACACCCGATTAAATTAGAATATTGTTAAAAAGAGACTTCCTGTCTGTGCAACTCCTCGAAAATCAAATGGTTTATTTGTTCTTTGAGTTCGACTATTTTAATTTCGTCGATTACGTCGGCGGCAAAAGCTCTTATAAGAATCGACTTTGCGAGATCTGAGGGGACTCCTCTCGAACGGATATAAAATTCGGCTTCCTCGTCCAAATGTCCCACCGTGGCGCCGTGAGTACATTTAACGTCGTCTGCAAATATTTCCAGTTGCGGTTTGGCGTCCACACGAGCGTCTGCCGAGAGCAGAACGGTTTTATTCTGCTGATAAGCGTTTGTTTTCTGAGCGTCCTGTCTGACGATTATCTTGCCGTTGAAAACGCCTCGCGCACTGTCGTCGAGAATTCCTTTATACAACTCGTTGCTCATCGAATTCGGTTTTGCGTGGTCTACGAACGTATGGTTGTCGATATGCTGATTTTCTTTTCCCAGATAAAACCCGTAATAATGCGTTTCGATATTTTCGCCGTCGAGTTTCGAGTTGATGTCATTGCGTATAAGTCTTCCGCCGAAATTCAGATTGTAATGATTCAATACGCTCCCGTCTTTTTGAATTGCCTGCAGCTTCTCGATATGATAAGACGACGGATTCTCTCTCTGAATTTTATAAACGTCTATCAAACTGTCTTCTTCGAGCATTATTTCGGTAATTCCGTCGGTAAAGTAAGACTCTTTCGAACCGCCGTAGTAATTGAATATAACAGACGCGCGCGAGTTTTTGCCCGCTACGATCAAATTCCTTGGAGCGATCAAAAGATTTTCTTCCGGATCGCCGTTGATAAAAAGCGCCTGCAAAGGCTTGCTCAATTCGCTGTTTTCTTTCAGAACGACAACCACGCCGTCCTGCATGTAAACGCCGTTGAGCGCGTTAAAAAGATTATCTTCGGAAGAAATTTTTCCGAGATAATTCCCGGCAATTTCCCCGTGCGATTCGATAAAACCGTTCAGGTTGCCGATTATAATTTTATCGCCGTCTTCGGAAATATCGGACAATTCCGCCGAGTATCTGCCGTTTACAAACGTTATAAGATTATAATCGAATCCGCCGAAGACTAACTTTTTGATTTCGTCTTTTGTATAGCCGGTTTTTCTTTCCGACGGCAACGGATTGAATTTATTTTTTCTGGCAAACGAAACGTCGGTATATTTCCATTCCTCATTCTTGTTGGTGGGAAAATCGAACTCGGAAAATTTAGCCAAAGACGTCTCGCGCATTTTTTTCAGCAATTCGTGGTTATGACCGTTCATCTGCTTTTCAAACAATTCGAAGTTCTTCAGGTACCAGTCTTTTATATTTTCGTTTTTTGTTAATTCTTTCATTAAAATTCAACTCCTTCGATTAATTGGATTCGAGTTCGACTTCTTCGGGTTTGATCCAGTCGTAGCCTTTTTCTTCGAGCAACAGGGCGAGTTCTTTTCCGCCCGACTTAATAATCTTCCCTTTATAAAGAACGTGCACGTAGTCCGGAACGATATAGTCAAGAAGCCTTTGATAGTGAGTAACCACAATTACGGCGTTTTTGTCGTTATGAAAAACATTTACGCCGTTCGAAACAATTTTAAGAGCGTCGATGTCGAGCCCGGAATCGGTTTCGTCGAGAACGGCAAGTTTGGGATCGAGCATCAGGAGCTGAAATATTTCGTTGCGTTTTTTTTCGCCGCCGGAAAATCCGACATTTACCGAACGACCGATTAAATTTTCGTCCATACCGAGTATTTTCGATTTCTCTTTCATCAAATCGAGAAATTCCTTAGGCGTAAGTTCGGGCAATCCCATATGCTTTCTTTTTTCATTGATTGCCGTTTTGAGAAATGTTGCGTTCGAAACGCCCGGAATTTCAATTGGGTATTGAAAAGCGAGAAATACGCCTTCTTTGGCTCTTTCGTCGGGTTCCATTTCGAGCAGGTTTTTGCCTTCGAAAATTATCTCGCCTTCCGTTACCTCGTAATTGGGATTGCCGGCCAGAATATTGGCAAGCGTGCTTTTACCCGAGCCGTTTGGTCCCATTATCGCATGAACTTCGCCGGCTTTGATTTCGAGATCGATTCCTCTCAGAATTTCTTTTCCTTCAACTGTAGCGTGTAAGTTTTTAATTGTTAGCATTTTATATCCTTTGTTTCCTGTTTACGTTAAATACTGATTTTATCCTACGCTGCCTTCCAATGAAATGGCGAGCAGTTTTTGAGCTTCGACGGCAAATTCCATCGGCAACTCGTTAAACACTTCTTTACAGAAACCGTTTACAATCATATTGATTGCGTCTTCGGTTGGAATACCTCTCTGATTGAGATAAAAAATCTGGTCTTCGCCCACTTTGGAAGTCGTGGCTTCGTGTTCTACGCGCGCCGTGTCGTTTTCAACTTCGATATACGGGAATGTATGCGCGCCGCACCTGTCGCCCATCAGCATCGAATCGCATTGCGTAAAATTGCGGGCATTGGTCGCTTTCTTTCCTACTTTCACCAAACCTCTGTAAGAGTTGTTGCTTCTTCCTGCCGATATACCTTTCGAAATGATAGTGCTGCGCGTATTTTTACCAAGATGAATCATCTTGGTGCCGGTGTCCGCCTGTTGAAAATTATTCGTTACGGCGACAGAATAAAATTCGCCTATCGAGTTGTCGCCCTGGAGAATACATCCGGGATATTTCCACGTAATAGCAGAACCGGTTTCAACCTGAGTCCACGAAATTTTCGAGTTTACGCCGCGGCAGGCTCCCCGCTTTGTAACGAAATTGTAGATGCCGCCCTTGCCTTGTTTATCGCCGGGATACCAGTTTTGAACCGTCGAGTATTTGATTTCTGCATTGTCGAGCGCGACCAGCTCTACGACTGCGGCGTGTAATTGATTGTCGTCCCTGATAGGAGCCGTGCATCCTTCGAGGTAACTTACGTACGAATCTTCGTCCGCTATTATCAAAGTGCGTTCGAACTGACCCGTCTCCTGAGCGTTGATTCTGAAATAAGTCGACAATTCCATAGGACAGCGCACGCCTTTCGGAATATAGACAAACGAACCGTCGCTGAAAACAGCCGAGTTAAGCGCCGCATAAAAATTGTCCGTATAAGGAACCACCGAGCCGAGATATTTTTTTACCAGGTCGGGATGCTCTCTGATGGCTTCCGAAATTGAGCAAAAAATTATTCCTTTTTCTTTCAGGGTTTCTTTGAAAGTAGTGGCTACCGAAACCGAGTCGAAAACCGCATCGACGGCCACGCCTGCAAGCGCCTTTTGCTCTTCGAGCGGAATTCCGAGTTTTTCGAATGTCTTGATCAGTTCAGGGTCGACTTCGTCCAGACTGTTTAATTGCGGTTTTTTCTTGGGCGCCGCGTAATAGCTTATATCCTGAAAGTCAACTGGCTCGTATTTGACGTTTGCCCATTTCGGTTCTTCCATTTTAAGCCAGTAACGATACGCTTTGAGGCGCCATTCGGTCATCCATTCGGGCTCGCCCTTTTTTTCGGAAATCATCCGAATTACATCCTCGTTCAGACCTTTCGGAGCGACTTCCGATTCTATTTCGGATACAAATCCCCACTTATATTCTTCATTAGTAAGATCTTCGATTATCTTCATATCTTCCGACAATTCTTCACCCGATTCGAGATTCTTTTTTTCCTCATTGCTCATAAATTTTGCCTTTATTATTAAAAAATTATTCCAAACTTATTGAATCTTGATAAAATTGTCAAGATTCAACTATAAGAACATCCCTACCCTTATACAAGTTCATAAATTTGCCCGAAAAGATTTATTTTTAGCGGATGAATTTTTAATCGAAAAAAATGGTGTTAAAATGAGGGAGCGAATCGAAATTATCGAAGGCGATATAACAAAACTCCGGGTAGACGCCATAGTAAACGCGGCAAACAGGAGTTTACTGGGAGGCGGAGGAGTCGACGGCGCAATTCACCGCGCCGCCGGTCCCGGACTGCTGGAAGAATGCAAAACCCTGGGCGGATGCGAAACCGGACAAGCCAAGATTACTAAGGGCTACAATCTGCCGGCTAAATTCGTAATTCACACAGTCGGACCGGTTTGGTCGGGCGGCAATCGAAACGAAGACAAACTCCTGAGCGACTGTTATCGGAATTCTTTAAAACTGGCGGCGGAAAATAAAGTACGGACAATTGCATTCCCGTCGATCAGCACAGGCGCGTACCGATTTCCGTTCGAAAGAGCCGCAAGAATAGCCGTTCAAACGACGCTCGATTTTTTGAGTAAAAATCCGATGCCGGAAAAAGTGATATTTTGCTGTTTCGGCAGAGAGGCTTACGATACATATTTGAAAATATTCGACGAATTATACAAGGAATAAAAGAGCGACTCCGGATACGGCAATAAACGCTCCGAGCGTCGAGAGAGGCGGTATCCGTTCTTTATAATAGTACCTAACCATCGGCAGCATAATAATCGGAGGAGTTGCCATCAGTGTGGAAGCGATTCCGACCTGAGTATACGAAATTGCAATCAAACTGAACGTAATTCCGAGATAAGGACCGATTACAGAACCTGTAAGCATATAAAGCAGAGCCTTTTTATCGCCGGCAAATTTATAAAACGGATTGGGGTTCCTGTTGACTATAACGAACACCGGATAGATAAAAACAATCGAAACGGCAATACGCACGGAAGCAGCCACAAAACCGTTGACGTCGGCTTCGTTGAACGCAAGTTTGGCAAAAATCAATCCGCCCGCCTGACCTACGGCGCCCATAAACGCATAGAATATTCCCCTGTAGTCGGGTTTGACTTTATTGTCCTTTCGCTGAAGCACAACTATTGCAATGCCGACGATAGTTATTATCATACCCAGTATTTGCAAAGGCAGAATAACTTCGCCCAGAAAGATATACGCCAGAATTGCCGAGAGCGCCGGCACAAGAGCCATTATAAGCATACTGATTCGCGCTCCGATGTATTGAAACGCTTTGAACAAAAAAGTATCCCCTATTACCAGTCCGATAAAACCGCTCATACCGAGGTTGAAAATTTGAGCGGGGCTCATCGTCGCGTCGAATCCGGAAATGAGAATCGTAACGATCAACAACAGAAAAGCGATTACGAGGCGCGAAATATTTACGTGAAACGATCCCACGCGCACCGAGGCTTCCGTAAAGGCAATCGAAGTGCCCGACCATAACAACGCCGTCATAAGAGCCGCCAATTCACCCAGCATTTTTATCCTCCCGGCTAATGGATTCGAATTTTTTGCTTAAAAGCTCCCATACGTAATCCGTTTGAAGGGCTTCCATCGCGCGCCTTTCGTCCTCGTCGGTATAACTTTCGAGCGCGAGCGGCGATTTGATATTCAAATTGATATCGCCGTAAGCGCCCCAATCGACAGGATCGGACGACGCCAGGAGAGCCACTACAGGCGTTCCGGCCGCAACGGCTACATTCATCGGACCGGTGCAGTTCGAAAAGAAGAGAGTCGATTTCTTAATTACCGCCGCAAGTTTTCCGATCGTATTTGTGGCTTTGCAAATTACGGCTCCGCTCCCGATTTCACCCGCTACGAATTTTACAAGGTCTTCTTCCCCTTTCCCCCATGTCAAGAGTACGTTCCCGTTATATTTATTTACAAAACGTTTTCCGATTTCGGCAAATCGATCGGGCAGCCAGGCTCTCACCGGACGGCTCGCGCCGGGATGAATGCAAAGAACAGGCTTGTCTTTTTCAAACGATTCGTCGAAAATTTTCTCTGCAAATTCTTCCTCTTCCCTCGATATTGCCACAATCGGTTTGTCGGTAATATTCTTGCAACCGGCGGCTTTGACGATATCGAGATTTCGATGAATTTCGTGATAGCGTCCTTTGGGATGAGGAATAAAATCGGTATAAAGATTTTTCATTTTTTCTGGACCGCTGCCCGCTCTTCTGGCAGCGCCGCTCAAATAAGCAATCAAAGCCGCGCGTTCGGAAGTCCATCTCAAATTCAATGCAAAATCGAATTTACGTCTTCGCAATTTGAAAACCGTGGATATCTGCTTCGTCAGCGAATCTTTCACTTTATTTCTGTCGGTGTCTACAATTATATGCTCGTCGACTATGAAGCCCGGCGGGAGTATCTGAGTCATCAATTTATTCGTCAAAAGCGTAATCTTCGAATCGGGATAACTTTCCCTTACGGAACGGATAGCCGGGGTCGAAGCAATCAAATCGCCCAGAGCTCCCCATTTGATTATCAGTATATTCACCGTTTGCCTCCGACCAAATCGACTGTTTTTTTGAAAACCGTTTCGACATCAATACCGCCAAGATAAGATTTTTCCCCGTCTTTAATTCTTTTGCCGACGATAAAAGCGTGATTTACGCCGTCGTAAAAATTCCAGTAATCGAGATTGTCTTCGGGTAAAAGAGCGAGTATTTTTACACCCAAAGCCGCGCCGAGATGCCGGGTACCAGTGTCGTTATCGATCAACAATTTCGATTTTTTAATCAGCGCCGCGCTCTTCGTAACGCTGCCGGATTTATAAACAACGAGATTTTTTTCGTTAAAATTTTCAGAAATAATATTGCAATATTCCTCGTCCTGAGGTCCGGCAAGGAGTAATATTTTCTTGTTGCACTCCGCCAAAAGCTTTTCGATCAATTCGATATAATTATCGAGCTGCCATACTTTGCTTTTTTCGCTTGCGCCGGGATGGACTGTAATGAATTCTCCGTCTTCAAGACCGTTTTCATCGATAAACTTTTCCGCCCATAAAACATCTTCGTCAGGAACGCAAAACTCCGTTGTGTTCGATTTAACCCTCTTGTTGCCGTGTTCAACAATCCGGTTATAGTAATCGATATATTTAATCGAATCTTCGTTGACGTCGATCTTTTTGTTTAAAAGAAACGAGAAAGTTTGTTTTTTGGGAGCGATCCTGAGTATGGCGCCGGAGAAATAAGCCCACAGAGCCAGCCTGTCGCCCGGATGGAGAGCTATAAAAACGTCCGGCTTTTCTTTTCTGAGTTTCAAGATGAAATCGATGCCTCGCTTTAACGCCCGTAATCCTTTTTTATGTTTCAATTCAGTGTCGAACGGAATTATCCTGTCGATATACGGAAAATTTTCGAATGCCTTCCGGTATTCTTTTCTGACGATTAAAATCAATTCCGAGCTGGGATATTCTTCTTTAAGGAATCTTAATGCGGGAGTCGACACAATTAAATCGCCGAGGAATTTCGTATTGACGACCATTATTTTGAGAGGGCGATTCATCGGCATAAATGGCGGGACCGCTCCCTTCGAACGAGAGCAGTCCCTGCAAATAAATTATTCTGCAGTATAGTTAATTGCTGCGATACCGGGGAAAATGGCGGTGGTATCGAGTTCCTCTTCGATTCTGAGAAGCTGATTGTATTTGGCTATTCTGTCGGTTCTGCTTGCCGAACCGGTTTTAATTTGTCCTGCGTTCGTAGCCACAGCAATGTCTGCAATCGTAGTATCCTCCGTTTCGCCGGAACGATGGCTCACGACCGCCGTATAACCTGCTTTTTTAGCCATTTCGATGGCTTCCAATGTTTCGGTCAATGTGCCGATTTGATTTACTTTAATCAAAATCGAATTTGCGACGCCCTGTTCGATTCCTTTTGCGAGGAATTCGGTATTGGTTACAAAGAGGTCGTCGCCCACGAGCTGGATTTTGTCGCCCACTTTGTCGGTCAGCATTTTCCAGCCTTCCCAGTCGAATTCGCCCATGCCGTCTTCGATCGAAATAATCGGATATTTGCTTACCCAGTCAGCCCAGTAGTCGACCATCTTTTCGGGCGAGATATACGATTTGTCCGACTTGAAGAAGTAGTAAGCTTTTTTGTCGTTATCCCACATTTCGCTTGCCGCGGGGTCGAGAGCGATAAAGATATCTTTGCCCGCTTTGTAGCCGGCTTTTTCGATGGCTTCGAGAATAACTTCGATGGCTTCTTCGTTCGATTTGAGATTCGGAGCGAAACCGCCTTCGTCGCCTACAGCAGTATTATAACCTTTGGCTTTTAGAACGGATTTGAGGCTGTGGAAAGTTTCGGCGCCCATTCTTAGAGCTTCCGCAAACGTGGGAGCTCCTACCGGCATTACCATAAATTCCTGGAAGTCGACGTTATTGTCGGCGTGTTTACCGCCGTTGAGAATGTTCATCATCGGTACGGGCAGAGTGCGCGCGTTTGTGCCTCCGATATAACGATAGAGCGGAAGACCCAGAGCTTCGGCTGCGGCTTTTGCGCATGCCAGCGAAACTCCAAGTATTGCGTTTGCGCCGAGTTCGGATTTTGTGGGAGTTCCGTCGAGTTCGCACAGGAAATTGTCGATTGCCACCTGTTCGACTGCGTCCCAATCGATCAATTCGTCTGCTATTCTGTTATTGATGTTTTCGACGGCTTTTTTGACGCCTTTGCCGAGATAACGGGATTTGTCGCCGTCGCGCAATTCAACGGCTTCGTTTTCGCCGGTTGAAGCGCCGCTTGGAACCGCAGCGCGTCCCACAACGCCGCATTCGAGCGCAACTTCAACTTCTACGGTAGGATTCCCTCTTGAGTCGAGTATTTCACGTCCCCAAACATCCACAATGTTTGTCATCTTTTTTCTCCTGATAAATTAATGGATAATATGGTTACAAAAATAATTAAAACCGGAGTCTAAATTCAATTTCTTTGAAAAGGGAGGCGATTATATTTATATTTATTAGCAAAAAAATCGGATATTTCTAAAAAAATGCGCCCGTAGCTCAATCGGATAGAGCACGTGACTTCGGATCACGGGGTTGAGGGTTCGAGTCCTTCCGGGCGTACTAAGTTTTTAAATTACATTTCCGATAAGTTACTTATGAAATCTCATCTTTTAATAAATATTCATGGACAATATTTATAAAAAAATTGCTCTCAATAGTCTTGAACAAATTTTTATTAAATTCATTTAACGAAATCTGAAGAAGATTAGTATAATTATTTCACTTATTACTGTAAGCAATAATTATTATTACACAATAAATAAAATCCAAACCATGTCAATTAAAAACCCTTCCAGGCCCAACGATATATAAACCCTTCTTTATTAATCCAAAACATTCTATAAGCTGTATATCCATATGTTTGAGGATTAATATATGTGCTATAACTCCTAGCAGAGCCCCAAATATAATTATCATATATTGTTGCATTTCCACTTATATATGTAGAATAAATTAATATTCTTCCACCATAACCATCGTCAAAAACTTCCTGAGGTGGTCTCCAAGAGGCTATCAAATCGGAGTAGTGATGATACATCCAAGAATTCATAACTTCATTGATACGTGCTGCACAGCCTGAAATAAAGAAAATAATAAATGAAATAACGATTATTTTTTTCATATTAACCTCCCTTTTTAGTGGTTATTAAGGGATATATAAAAAATCGCAGTTCAAATTCTTTTAATTTGCTTTTAAATTAAGTCTGCAATTAATTTCTCTGTTCAATGTTCTTAACAATAAGAAGATGATCTTTCCCCCAAAAAGTATACAATAAGTTAAGCAACTCTTTCTTTAATTTCTTCCTTATTTTTTTCTTCGAATTCAACCGGAGATAAATAACCCAAAGCTGAATGTAATCTCTGCCTGTTGTA